>JAJDFU010000147.1:0-2175 GCA_020528935.1 Saprospiraceae bacterium
TTCCAGAACAGTTCATAGGTATTGGGAATGAAGAGGCTCATAAAGGTTTCGGGCGTGTAGCCCAGCTCCTTCAGATAGGCTTCATCTTGCCACAGGGCCATCAGGTCCTCGGCAGTGGGCTCCACCACCTCGGCTATCGCTTCGGCCACGTCTTCCGGCAAGCGGGCATTGGTGAGTACCAGCCGGACCGGGGCCTGCTCTCCGTTGCGCAAATGGCGGATGAGTTTTACCATACTCCATCCGGGCTTCACTTCATAGCGCCCGCTGCGCATGGGGTCTTGTACGTATTCCATTTCCCGGGCCAACTGGCGAAAAAGAGCGGGCTTGGTCACCAGGCCCTTTCCAATGAGTTGTGCCTCTACCTCCTCAAATGAAGAGCCGCTGCTCACGTACACGTAATAGTCGTCCAGCCCGCGCGGGACGGCGGTGGAGGATTGTACCCAGCGGTAGGCGATCCAAACCGCCAGGGCCAGGACCACCATGCCTACACCTGCAATTTTCAGCCAGGATCTTTTCATATCTGCCTAACGGTATTAGTATTGCTCCTGCTCGTTGGGAAAGTCCCGGGAGCGCACGTCCTGAATGTATTGCTCCACAGCCGCCTGAATGAGGTCGAAGAGCTCCAGGTAGCGCCGCAGGAACCGGGGTTTGAAGTCCTTGGTGATGCCCAGCAGATCGTGCGTGACCAGCACCTGGCCATCGGTATTCGCACCGGCTCCTATGCCGATGGTGGGCACGTGCAGCCGGCTTGTCACCTCCCGGGCCAGGTCGGCCGGGATCTTCTCCAGTACGATCGCGAAGCAGCCGAGTTCTTCCAGCAACTGCGCATCATCCAGTAATTTCTGTGCTTCGGCTTCTTCCCGGGCGCGCACGGTGTAGGTGCCGAATTTGTAGATGCTCTGCGGGGTGAGGCCCAAATGCCCCATTACCGGGACGCCGGCTGTGAGAATGCGCTTGATGGACTCCTGAATTTCTGCTCCTCCTTCCAGCTTGACGGCATGGGCGCCAGACTCCTTCATGATGCGTATGGTGCTGTCCAGGGCGGCCTTGGAATTGCCCTGGTAAGAACCAAAGGGGAGGTCCACCACGACCAGTGCTCGCTTTACGGCCCGCACAACGGAAGATGCGTGGTAGATCATCTGGTCCAGTGTGATGGGAAGCGTGGTTTCGTGTCCGGCCATGACATTGGATGCCGAATCGCCCACCAGAATGACGTCCACGCCGGCAGCATCCAGAATGCGCGCCATGGAGTAATCGTAGCCCGTGAGCATGGTGATCTTTTCCTGCTGGGCCTTCATGGCCTGGAGCACATGGGTGGTTACGCGCTTGACCTCTTTATTGATGGACATGGAGTGCTTCTTTGATTTGCCAAAAGTAAAAAAAGGCACGCATACCGCTCCCGCTGTTTTCGACTCCGCACCGGCCCGGCAGATCCGGCCCGCCATTTGTCTGTCAGCTGCCAAGGCTAATGACCGCCCTTCGAGCAGCATATCCGATAATGCGCTACATTTGCACATTCAAAAGCACAATGTTATGTCCATACGCATCGCCCTGGCTGTTGGTTTGTTGTCGTGGTTTTCCTACTCCTGTTCTACCGACATCACCCTGGAGGCCGACTGGAGGGATATTCCCGTCGTATACGGAATCCTCAGCCTGGAGGATACGGCCCACTACATCCGGGTGGAAAAAGCGTTCCTGGAGCCCGGAGGCAATGCGCTCGAGATCGCGCAAAACCCGGATTCGATCTACTACGACGACGATCGCATTTCGGTGGAGCTGGAGCGGGTATCCAACGGGGAGCGCTTTCGGCTTCAGCGGGTGGACGGCAACCTGGAAGGATATCCCCGGGAAGAAGGCCCCTTTGCCAATGCACCCAATTACCTGTACAAGATTCGCAGCGACGCCATAAACCTTCAGGCCGGGGAAGAGATCCGCTTCGTGCTCAACCGGGGCGACGACCTGGAACCCGCTACGGCGACAACCGCCGTGTTGGACAGTGTGGAAATGGCGAGAAACCGGCCGGGCGAACCCCTCAATTTGCTGCCCTACGAACGCAATGTGACCTGGTTGTGGCGGGTGGGCGATAATGCGGCCCTGTTCGGCGTGCGCATGGTCATTTGCTACATGGAGCAGGCAACGAGGCAGTGCGAGTTCATGGACAAGAAATAGAAATGG
>JAJDFU010000147.1:2185-10031 GCA_020528935.1 Saprospiraceae bacterium
AGTTGGAACGCCCCGATTTCGATCAGGCCCAGGTGGTCTTCAACTTTCAGGGCGAGGACTTCTACCGGTTCCTCGCCGGATCCGTAGAGGCCGATGGCAGCTTGCGGCAACTCATCGGCCTCGACTTCCAGGTGGTGGCCATCGGGCGCGAATACGCCGAATTTCTCGAGGTGGCCAATGCCAACCTGGGCATCACCGGTGCGCAGAACGTCCCCGTATTTTCCAATATCGAGAACGGGCAGGGACTGTTTACCTCCCGAAGCAACGGGATGCGCCTCGGCCTGACCCTCGGGGCGGAATCTGTGGATTCCCTGCGCAATGGGGTATTCACCGAGGAGCTCAATTTCTTCCAGTAGTCCGCTATCCGGCCCCGCAAAAGCACTCCTTATGGTTTGTCCGGGCTTTAGGGCTCGCACAGACTGCCTTTTTGTCAGTGTTTTTTTGCAGTCCCCTGCTTCGGCCGGGCATTTGTCAGGAACCCGGGGCCCAATGCCCGGATTTGGCAGGCATTCTTTTTGGCATGACTATTGTACCACATGAGGTAGCGCGTTAGCGCTGACCATTTCGAACAACCAAAAACGCATCATATGAGTAAAATCATAGGGATCGACTTAGGCACAACCAACTCTTGCGTGGCAGTCATGGAGGGAAATGAGCCCGTCGTTATTCAGAATGACGAAGGCCGCCGTACGACACCTTCCGTGGTGGCCTTCATGGATAACGGGGAACGCAAGATTGGCGATCCGGCCAAACGCCAGGCCATTACCAACCCCGAACGCACCATCTATTCCATAAAGCGCTTCATGGGCGCGCGCTACACCGAGGTCAAGAACGAGGCCGGGCGCGTCTCCTACAAGGTGACCTCCGGCGAAAACGATACCGTTCGCGTAGATATCGACGGCCGAATGTATACCCCGCAGGAGATCTCTGCCATGATCCTTCAAAAAATGAAGAAGGTGGCGGAGGACTTTCTGGGCCAGGAGGTGACGGAAGCCGTGGTGACCGTTCCGGCCTATTTCAACGACTCGCAACGCCAGGCTACCAAGGAAGCCGGTGAGATCGCAGGGCTCAATATTCGCCGCATTATCAACGAGCCTACGGCGGCAGCCCTGGCCTATGGTCTGGATAAAGGCGAAGGCGACCGAACCATCGCGGTGTATGACCTCGGCGGCGGTACCTTTGATATTTCCATCCTCGAGCTGGGTGAAGGCGTCTTTGAGGTGAAGTCCACAAATGGCGATACCCACCTGGGGGGCGATGATTTTGACCAGGTCATTATCGACTGGATGGCCGACGAGTTTAAAAATCAGGAAAACATCGACCTCCGCAAGGACCCCATGGCCCTTCAGCGGCTAAAAGATGCGGCGGAGAAAGCTAAGATTGAGCTCTCGGCTTCCACCGAAACCGAGATCAACCTGCCCTACATCACCGCTGTAGAAGGTGTGCCCAAGCACCTGGTGCTCAAACTCACCCGTTCCAAATTTGAACAATTGGTCGATGATCTGGTCGAGCGCACCCTGGAGCCCTGCCGCAAAGCCCTGAAAGATGCCGGCACAAGCACCGATGACATCGACGACGTCATTCTGGTGGGCGGATCTACCCGCATCCCGCGCATCCAGCAGGCCGTGGAGAAATTCTTCGGCAAAAAGCCCAACAAGAGCGTCAACCCCGACGAGGTCGTAGCGGTGGGCGCTGCCATCCAGGGCGGTGTGCTCAGCGGCGATGTGAAGGACGTGCTTCTGCTGGATGTAACGCCCCTTTCGCTGGGTATCGAAACCATGGGCGGAGTGTACGACGTAGTGATCGAGGCCAACTCGACCATACCGGTTAAAAAATCCAAGGTGTACTCTACCGCAGCCGACAATCAATCCTCGGTAGAGATCCACATCCTGCAGGGCGAACGTCCCATGGCCTCGGACAACCGGACGGTGGGCCGCTTTATCCTGGACGGCATCCCGCCCGCTCCGCGCGGCGTGCCTCAGGTTGAGGTGACCTTCGATATAGATGCCAACGGCATTCTCAACGTATCGGCCAAGGATAAAGGCACCGGCAAGGAGCAGAACATCCGCATTGAGGCCAGCACGGGCCTGAGCAAGGAGGAAGTAGAGCGCATGAAGGCCGAAGCGAAGGCCAATGCCGATGTGGACGCCAAGGCGCGCGAGCGGGCCGAAAAGCTCAATGCCGCCGATACGCTCATCTTCCAGACCGAGAAGCAGCTCAAAGACTACGGCGACAAAATTCCCGCCGATAAGAAGGGGGCTATCGAAACAGCCCTCAACGAGCTGAAAGAGGCCCACAAGGCCCAGGATATGGATAAGATCGAGAGTGCTACCGCCGGCCTGAATACGGCCTGGCAGGCAGCCAGCCAGGAGATCTATCAGGCCACCCAGGAAGCCCAGGGTGGAGCGGCCGGCCAAGAGCCCTCTGATGGTCAGGCCGGCGGCGATTCCAGCGGCGCGGATGACGTTACCGACGTGGAATTTGAAGAGGTGGACGACAAGAAATAGCAACCGTCCAATCGCCTGACCACCAAAAAAGCTCTTCCGTTTTCGGGAGGGCTTTTTGGTTTTTTAAAGGATACCTCTGAACTTTAGCGAGTACAAATTGCCTTATAATACTGCAATGAACCAATCGCCTTCCCTGTGGTGCCGCCCATTAGCAAGCATATCCGCACGGCTTACGGGAGGCGTTGTATTCACTTCCGCCCCTTTTGTCCGATTCAACATAGATGATCTGCCCGAAGCAGTGCAGCATCTTGCCGCATCCCAGGGCGGGGAACAGATGGCGGAAAGCGAGGGGCTGGCCATTTGGTGGTCGGGTGAAAACGTGCGGCCCTCGCCCCCCGGCTCTTTAAATGGCCCGGGCCTTACCCGGGCGCGCACTTTTAAAAATGTCCCGGCCGGCCGGGACGGTGTCGTATGGCGAATGCCGGGCGCAGATCCCGAAGCCTGCCCGATCCGTTCGGTCGACTTTTCCGGCCTTCAGTTTTCAAACCGCCATTACCCCCTGATGCTCTTCGCTCCTTTCTTTCGGGGGGTGACCAAAAAACGCCGCGGCATGGGGGCGTTTTTCACCCTGAACTTGTCTTGTCTGCAAGCGGGTTGCCCGCTGGGCCGGGATGCCCGATCCCCGGTTCGCAGCTGCCCTGTGCATCCATCTGTTTTTGATGCACAGTGTCGATTGGCCTCCGGCGCGGCAGGGGAGCTGTTTTGCGGGCCAAAGACCGGATGCCGAGCCCAAAAGACCTGCTGGTGCAAACGATCGCGTTTGCGCTTCGACCTTGACATTTTCCAACCAAAGCAAAAAAAATGAAATATCTGCTCTTGATCGCATTTTGCGGATTTGCCTGGACAACCCTGGCACAGACGACGGAAGAACCCGAACCCCTCTCGTGGCCGAGGGAGGTGGAGGGCAAGGACGGATTGATCACCGTTTATCAGCCGCAACTGGAGTCTTATGAGAACAACATCTTGCAGGGCAGAGCGGCGGCTTCTGTGAAAGACCCCGGTTCCGACGAACCGATCTTCGGGGCTTTCTGGTTCAAGGCGTTCATGTACACCGACAAGGATAGCCGCCTGGTATACCTCGACCGGCTGGACGTGACGGAAGTGCGCTTTCCCGATAAGGAAGAAGACGAGATCGAGGATTTCAAGGCTGACCTGAAAGCCGAGGTCGAGCGCTCCGACATCATTCTTTCCCTGGACCGGCTGCTGGCCGCTATGGAAGAGGTGGAAGAGATGCAAACCCTGGCCGACGAGATCAACAACGATCCGCCGGATATCTACTACCGCACCCAATCCGCCGCCCTCATCCGCATCGACGGGGAACCCATTCTCAAAGAAACGGATACCAAAGGCTACAGCTACGTCGTGAATACGCCCTTTTTCATCGTCAAGCGCGAAAAATCGGGCCAGTTCTATTTGAAAGGCGGAGACTTCTGGTATGAGTCCGATCAGATCTTCCGCGGATGGACGGAGATCAAGAATCCACCGAAAAAGGTCCGGAAAATGGCTGAGGAGGCCGTAAATCAGGCAGAAGACAACGGGGGGATCGGACTGGAGGACAAAAGCGAGTTGGACAAAGCTGTTTTTGCCCCGGAGATCATCGTAGCGACCAAACCCAGTGAGCTCATCCTGGTGGACGGCCGGCCCAACTACGAACCGGTACCCGAGACCAATCTGCTGTACGTCACCAACTCGCAGAATGACATTCTGATGGAGACGGGGGGGCAGAAGCACTACGTCCTGCTGGCCGGACGCTGGTATGCCTCGCGCACGCTGGAGGACGGCGACTGGACCTTCGTAGAGCCCGATCAGCTGCCGGCTGATTTTGCCAAGATTCCCGAGGGAGCCGAAGTGAGCAACGTGCGCACCAATGTTCCCGGAACGCCGGAAGCCCGCTATGCCGTGCTGGAGCAAAGCATTCCGCAAACGGCTACCATTGACCGCAAAACAGCCACCACCGAGGTCAACTACGACGGCAACCCTCAGTTTGCCCGCATCCCGAACACTTCACTGCAGGTAGCCGAGAATTCCGACAAAACCGTATTGCGCTCGGGAAACACCTACTACGTGGTGGACAACGGTGTATGGTTTGAGTCGCAAACTCCTACGGGGCCCTGGCGCGTAAGTACCGAGCGTCCACAGAATCTGGAAGCCATTCCGCCCAGCTCGCCCGCCTACAACACCAAGTATGTATACATCTACGATTATACGCCAGATGTGGTATACGCCGGATACTTGCCGGGATACACCGGCTCCTACGTGTACAACGGGGTAGTCGTATACGGCACGGGTTTCTGGTACCGGCCCTGGTATCGGCGCTACTACTACCCCCGCCCCTGGACCTGGGGCTTCAACGTGCACTACAACCCCTGGGTAGGCTGGGGCTTTTCGTTTGGCTACAGCTTCGGCTGGTTCAATTACGGCTGGCATCCCTGGCCCTACTGGTGGGGCCCCTGCGGCTACCGCTTCGGCTACCGCCACGGCTACTACAACTGGTATCCCTGGCGGAACCGTCGATATTACAACTACAATTACCGCTACGGGTACAACTACCGCGGGCGGGTATACGGGCCCAGGCCCGCTGCCTATTCCAACGTGTACCGAAACCGGAGGGACGGCGTGGTGCATACCGGGGTGACCCGACCCACCGTGCGCCCCGGCACTTCACGCCCCAGTACGCGCCCCGGTACTTCACGCCCAAGCACGCGCCCCGGCACGGAGCGCCCGAGCACAAGACCCGGTACCGAGCGCCCGAGCACAAGACCCGGTACCGAGCGTCCAAGCACGCGCCCCGGCACGGAGCGCCCGAGTACAAGACCCGGCACGGAGCGCCCGAGTACAAGGCCCAGCACCCGGCCGTCTACGCGTCCTTCCCGGCCACCGAGCACGCGGCCGAGCACGCGGCCCAACGACGTGTACAGCGATCGCCAGGGCAACGTGTATCGACGCGATCAAAGCGGCAACTGGCAGCAGCGCGACCGCAGTTCCTGGAACCGGCCCAGCACGCGCCCGCAAAGCCTGGACCGCTCCTATCAGAGCCGGTCGCGGGGCAACATCAACTACAATCGCTCCCGCCAGGCCCGGCCTCAGGCGCCGAGATCGCGCAGCAGTGGGGGGCGCCGCGGCGGGGGCTAGCCGGATGGCCGGCGCAGGGCCTGATATGCCTGGCCCAAATACTCGATCAGGTCGCCGGCTATGATGGCCTCCTGCTGGGTTTCCTCTGCAGCCAGGTCGCCGGAAAGGCCGTGTAAATACACGCCCAGTTGGGCGGCCTGGCCTGCCGGGTAGCCCTGTGCAAGCAGGCCGGTGAGCAAGCCAGTGAGTACATCACCGGTGCCCCCCGTAGCCATGCCGGGATTTCCGGTGGCGTTGAAATACACGGAACCGTCGGGAAGGGCAATGCTGGTGTGAGCCCCTTTGACCAACAGGACGATACCCAGCTTTTGGGCTTGCTCCCGCTGCAGGGCCAGCCGCTCGAAGCTGTCGGCCGTGCGGCCGAAAAGGCGTTCAAACTCTTTGGGATGGGGGGTCAGTATGCTGTTTTTCGGAAGCTCCTCCAGCCAGCCCTTGTTCTGCGCGATCAGGTTGAGCCCGTCTGCGTCGATCACTAAGGGCTCGTCTTGCCGCAACAACAGTTTTTCCATGACCTGTACTGTAGTTTGCCGCTGATCGATGCCCGGACCTATGCCCACGGCCTCGTAATTGCTCAGGGTAGGGACCTCCGAGAGGTAAAACTGATGGCGGTCCACGCTCACCATGGCCTCGGGTACGGCCTGCTGCAAAATGGAATAGGCACAGGAGGGAGCGTGGATGGTCAGCAAGCCCACGCCGCTGCGCAGGCAGGCCCGGGCGGCCAGGATGGCTGCACCTACTTTTCCATAGCTCCCCACCATCAGCAAGGCGTGGCCGTAGGTGCCCTTGTGATCGTAGCGGCGGCGAGGGCGCAGCAACCGCTGCACGTATTCGGCATCCAGGTAGTAGTAGGGCGTTTCGGTGCGGTCGATAAAGCCGGCATCCAACCCAATGTCGCCCAGGGTCCACTCGCCCAGGGCGGCATCGTTCTCCGGGAAGAAGAACGCCAGCTTGGGCAGCTGAAAACTGAAGGTGTAATGGGCCTGAAAGGCAATGCCCTTCGAGGGCTGGTCGGCGAACAGGCCCGACGGCACGTCAATGGCGATGCGCGTGATCGGCTGGGCGTTCAGGTAGGCGAGCAGCTCGGCCCAGTACCCCTCCACCGGGCGGTTGAGCCCGGAGCCGAACAGGCCGTCGATGACCATGCTGTGCTCCGGGAGTTCGGGGAAAGCATCGCCCGCCTGAAGCTGGTGTACGGCAACCGATTCGCGCGAGGGCAGCCGCTCCCGGTTGAGCTGGTAGTCTTCGGAGGTGTTTTCGCTGACCCGGCACTCAAATACCGTCAGGTCGTAAAAGCGCTGTTGCAGCAGGCGCGCTATAGCCAGGCCGTCGCCCCCGTTGTTGCCGGGGCCGCAAAAGACGAAGACCCGCCGGTCCAGGTCGTGGAAGTGCTGGGTGAACCACTGTACAAAGGCCGTTGCCGCGCGTTCCATTAATTCAATGGATGCAATGGGTTCGTGCTTAATGGTGAACGCATCGAGCTCTCGGATCTGGGGCGCACTCAATATTTTCATCCGGCTTTTTCAGCGAAGCTAAGGAATTTGGTCCACGATAGGTTTGGATCGGATAGGGGAGCGGAACACTCAGGCAGAGGGCCGGATAGATGTTCGTTGAGCTGCCCCGGCGCCCGGCGACCGCAACCAGCCTTATGCCGTTTAAAAAATAAAAAGCCGCAAGCTATTTTATTTTTTAAACGGTATTATTTTGCGAATATGGCAACGTCCGACTTCTTTCGCGATCTGGTGGTGGTGGAGCTGGCCAGCGTACTGGCAGGGCCGGCCGTGGGGCAGTTCTTTGCCGAGTTGGGGGCCCGGGTGATCAAGGTCGAGAACAGGCGTACGGGCGGGGATGTGACTCGTCGTTGGCGCCAACGGGGCGAGGATCCGGAGCGTTCGTATTCCGCGTACTACTGCAGCACCGACTGGGGTAAGGAAAGGCGGCTGATGGACCTGAGTGACCCCGCCGAACGGGAAACGGCGCTGGAACTCATCGCCGGTGCCGATGTGCTCATCAGCAACTTCAAACCCGCCTCGGCCACGCGGCTCGGCCTGGATGCCGAAGCGCTTCGGGCACGCTCTCCGCGGCTGATCTACGGGCAGATCCCCAGTTTTTGCCGGGGAGACGAGCCTCCTTCCCTCCACGTAGTGCCGCCGGCCCTGGCACGGCTCCCGACCCTTTGAGCCCCTCCGGCAGGGCCCCCCGCCCACATG
>JAJDFU010000147.1:10041-13620 GCA_020528935.1 Saprospiraceae bacterium
GTGTGCTCTGTAGCAACTTCACACCCGGCTCGGGCACGCGGCTGCGCGTGGAGTGCGAGGCGGTTCGGGAATGGTTGCGGGGGCGGATGTAGGGGCCGATCCACGGGTGTGGCCTGGGGGACGAGCGTCCTGCCTGCGAGGAGGGGCTGCAGGCCGAGGCCGGCTTCCTGCACATGTGCGGCGATCCGGACGGACCGCCGGCCAAGATGCCGGTGGCCCTGATTGATGTGTTGGCGGCCCATCAGCTCAAGGAAGGAATTCTGCTCGCGCTGATGGAACGGGAACGCAGCGGGCGGGGCGCCTATGTGGAAACCTCTCTGCTGGAATCGGCCATTGCCAGCCTGGCCAACCAGGCCTCCAACTGGCTGATGAACGGCATCAATCCCGGCCGCATGGGGGCCGCACATCCCAATATCGCTCCCTACGGCTCCATCTTTCGCTGTGCCGACGGCGGCCAACTGGTCATCGCGGCCGGTACGGAAGCCCAGTACCGGGCGATGTGCCGGGTCCTGGAAGCTCCCGACCTGATCGAGGCAGATCGCTTTCGCACCAATGCCCTGCGGGTGCGGCATCGCGCTGAGCTGGAGGATGCACTAGCCGGGGTTTTTGCGCGTTATCCCAGTGAGGAATGCCGGCAGCGCCTGGAATCGGCCGGTGTGCCCGTGGGGCGCATCCGCACCATGGAGGGAGTATTCGAAACCTCTGCCGGGCGGGCCATGGTCCTGGAAGAAGACCTGCCCGACGGTACCCTGGCCCGGGCTGTGCGTTCGGTCGCCTTTCGGTGGGGATCGATCCCAACTGACCGCTGAGGTAAGTTCTCAGGTACAACTAGCCTGTTTCTTTCCGGGGTGTGTAAGTTGAATGGGCATTGCCATCAACTTCGGCCGGAAAGGAGGGGCCATTTTTTCTTCACCACCGGATGGGTCTCCGGAACGCAAGCCAAAATCATGATCAAACGACTTTTTCTACTCAGCTTCTTCGCCTTCCCGCTTTTGGGCTTTGCCCAGTACGAATTCACCGAGGAGATGCGCCTGAATTGCCTGCCGGTGCAGGATCAGGGCCGCACGGGTACGTGCTGGAGCTTTTCCACAGTATCTTTCCTGGAATCCGAATTGCTGCGCATGGGGCAACCCGCCGTAGACCTCTCGGAAATGTATGGGGTGCGCCTGGTGTATATGGATAAGGCCGAAAACTATCTCCTGCGCCAGGGCAAGGCCCAGTTTAGCCAGGGGGGGCTTGGCCACGACCTGCTTCGGGCCGTAGCGCTGGGCGGCATAGTGCCGGAAGCCACCTACCCCGGCAAGGACAAGGAGAGCGGGCGGCACGACCACCGGCAACTGGAGATCGACCTTCGCAATCTCCTGGACGGTTATATCGAGAGCGGTTCGCCGCCGGCCAACTGGCGGGAGGAAGTACAGGGGCTGCTCGACACCTATCTCGGACCCGCGCCCGATTCCTTCCGGCTCAATGGAAACACGTATTCCCCCGAGCTGCTCGCCCGGCGTATGGGATTGAATCCCGCGGATTACATCAGCTTCACCTCCTACACCCATCACCCTTTTTACGAGCCGTTCATCCTGGAGATCCCCGACAACTATTCGAACGGGCTGTTCTGGAACGTACCTATGGAAGAGCTGGAACAGATCGCCGACGCCGCCCTGAAAGAAGGCTACACCGTGGTGTGGGACGGCGATGTGAGCGAGCGCGGCTTCAGTGCGGCACAAGGCCTGGCCATTCTTCCGCAGGATGAAGAGCGCAAGGATAAATTCAAAAATCCCGGACCGGAAGTGGCCGTCACCCAGCAATTGCGCCAGGAGACCTTTGAGCGTTACGCCACCACAGATGATCACCTTATGCACCTGGTTGGCACGGCGGAGGATCAGTTGGGCAATCGCTATTACCTCATCAAAAACAGTTGGGGCGATCGCACCGACTTTGGGGGATACCTCTACATGTCGCTGCCCTATTTTCGCCTGAAGACCGTAGCCATTCTCCTGCACAAGGATGCCGTTCCCTCTTCCCTGGCTAAAAAGTGCGGTTGGGAATGATACCAAGCTGTTGCACAGGCCGTTTATAGAACAACAGCCTATGCGCGTACGATCCATTTGCTTTCTGCTGGTGCTGCTGGCCTCTGCAACTCTCCAGGCCCAATCCCGAATCGGGCTCAGCCTGGGGGGCGACTTCGGCTCCGACGTCCTGTTTCGGGCTGCCCTTCCCGTGGAAATTCCCCTCAACGCCACCTTTTCCCTGCGCCCTGAGCTCGCCTTTACCCAGCGGAAGTCGCTCGCTGTAATCCAGAACATGGATCGGGAGCGCCGGTATTTTTCAGCGACGATGGCATACCTGGAGCTACCGGTGCTGCTCCAGGCAGAACTCCATGTCCAGTCCTGGAGCCTGTTCGGGTTTTTCGGCCCCTCAGCCAGCTTCGGTTTGCGGGCTGCGGCCTGGTTCCGGGAAATGGGACGCATGAAAACCGAGCAGCTGAGCTGGTCCGGGGCCAACATCCACCGCTTTGATCTGGGGCTGTATGCTGGTCTGGGTGCAGAAAAAACACTGCCGGATGGATACGTGCTTTTCCTGGATTTTCGCTATTACCTGGGACTGCTCAACCTGAATGCGCGGCCCGGTGGCGCTGCCATTTACCACCAGGGGAGAGCGTTCACGCTCGGCTTTCTCATCCCGCTCCGACGAAAAACCGGGATCGCCCGGTAGAGTAGCCGGGGCGATCCCGGTTTGGATCCCGCGCAGGGCCTTCTGCCACTAGTCGTAGGCTCCCGGTATGCGTTCTTTTACTTTTTCCTGCTGGGGTGTTTTTTTCTTCATCTCCTCGCCCAACTGCTGGGAGGCTGCAAAGGAGGTGACCATCTGGGAAAGCATATCGCTGCCGGCGGTCGGGCTGTTGGGCAGCAGGATGAGGTTGCTGTTGGAGTTTTCGCCCATGCTCTGCATGGTGTCGTAGTGCTGGGTGACGACGATGAGGGCGGAAGCTTCCTGACTGTTGATGCCCACCTGGTTCAACACTTCTACCGATTCTTCCAGGCCTTTGGCGATCTCGCGCCGCTGATCGGCAATGCCCTGCCCCTGCAGGCGTTTGCTCTCGGCCTCGGCCTTGGCTTTGGCTACAATGCGTATGCGTTCGGCTTCCCCCTCGTACTCGGCGGCGATCTTGCGGCGTTCGGCGGCGTTGATCTTGTTCATGGCGTGCTTTACCTCCGGATCGGGATCAATGTCAGTCACCAGGGCTTTCACGATGCCGTAGCCGTAGTCGTTCATGGCTTCTTCCAGCTCGCGGCGAATGGCAATGGCAATGTCATCCTTGCGCTCAAAGACGTCATCCAGCTTCATTTTGGGTACTTCTGCGCGCACCACGTCGAAAATAAAGGCGGTGATCTGCTCGTGCGGGTTCTCCAGTTTGTAAAACGCCTCGTAAATAGAGCGCTCCAGAATATGGAATTGTACAGATACCTTGAGCTTTACGAATACATTATCCCGCGTTTTGGTCTCCACGATCACGTCCTCTTAAACACATCTGGACCTGCCGAC
This sequence comes from Saprospiraceae bacterium, assembly GCA_020528935.1. GTDB lineage: Bacteria > Bacteroidota > Bacteroidia > Chitinophagales > Saprospiraceae > JAJDFU01. Next base: position 13,585 of record JAJDFU010000147.1, read on the forward strand.
GAATCAGAGAGAGTAGGAAACGGTGGGCGAGTGACA
>JAJDFU010000018.1 GCA_020528935.1 Saprospiraceae bacterium
GTTCTTTGTAGGCGGCCCCAACAGCATTCGCGCCTGGCCGGCCCGCGGCCTGGGGCCAGGCGGCTACGAGGACCCCCTCACCCAGAACGATGCCAACCGGCTGCTCTTTTATCAGACCGGCGACCTGAAGCTCGAGTTCAACCTGGAGTACCGCTTCAATATGTTCTGGAAGCTCAACGGAGCACTTTTTCTGGACGGGGGCAATGTGTGGACGGTAGAGGCCGACCCCTCGCGCTGCGGCAGTCAGTTTCTGTTTTCCGGACGCGAAGTGAGCGGCTGCGGTACGGAATCGGAAACTCGTTTTGTAAATCCCTTCTACAAGCAAATTGCCCTGGGTAGCGGCTTTGGCCTTCGACTGGACCTCTCCTTTTTCGTGCTTCGCCTCGACCTGGGGCTGCCCATCCGCAATCCCTTTCCCCGTACGGGCAACCCACTCAATGCCCGGGCCGCCGACTATTGGATAGACCCCACACGGGGCGTGTTCCTGCAAAACATCAACTACAACATCGGGTTGGGTTATCCTTTCTGAGCCTTGAACAGGCTGCGCCTGCCGTATTTGCGGCATATGGGGCAAGCCTGCGGATCGTGCCCACGGGCAGGGCAGTATTCCCTGCCGAAAAAGATGATCTGCAGGTGCCTTTTGTTCCAGCTTTCCCTGGGAAATACCTTCTTGAGATCCTTCTCTGTTTGAACGACGTTCTTTCCCGTACTCAGCGTCCAGCGGTAAGCCAGCCGGTGAATGTGGGTATCCACCGGAAAGGCGGGCTCACCAAAGGCCTGGCTCATGACTACGGAGGCGGTCTTGTGCCCTACTCCGGGCAGGGCCTCCAGCGCTTCAAAAGAAGCCGGCACCCGGCCACCGTGCTCTTCCAGCAGGATATTCGAAAGATCGCGAATGGCCCGGGCCTTGCGCGGTGCCAGTCCACAGGGACGGATGATGTCCTCAATCTCGGGGACCTCCAGCTTGACCATTTCCTGCGGCGTTTCCGCTTCGGCAAACAGCAATGGGCTGATCCTGTTGACCCGCTCGTCGGTACACTGGGCCGATAGCAATACGGCGATCAAAAGGGTGTACGGATCCCGGTGATCGAGCGGGATGGGTGTATCCGGGTACAGTTCGTCGAGTATCCGGCCAATCGCATCGGCCTTTTCCTTGCGGCTGTAGCGCTTCTTCATGTGTAGCTAAATGTTCCGTAGGGGCTCTTCAGAAGGACCTCGTTCTGTGGAGCATCCTCCACATATCCGATGACGCGCGCCTCGATTTGGTGCGAGCGGGCAGCCGCTACAACAGCCTGGGCGTCGCCTTCGTTCACGTACACTTCCAGGCGATGGCCCATGTTGAACACCTGGTACATCTCTCGCCAATCCGTTCCGCTTTCCTGCTGGATCAGGGCAAACAGCGGGGGCGTTTCAAAAAGCCGGTCCTTGACCACGCGCTTGCCGTGCAGGAAGTTCAACACTTTGGTCTGTGCCCCGCCGGAGCAGTGGATCATGCCTTGTATAGCGGCAGGATCCAGTTCACCCAGCAGGGTTTTGATCACGGGCAGGTACGTGCGCGTGGGGGAAAGGAGCAGCTTCCCGACGGAGATGGAATGGCCCCCGATCTCCAATTCTTCCGTGAGCTGCCTGGAACCCGTATACACCACATCTTCCGGGGTATGCGGATCATAGGACTCCGGATAATCCCTGGCATAGCGCTTGTGGAGCAGGTCGTGCCGGGCGGAGGTGAGGCCGTTGCTGCCGATACCTCCGTTGTAATGGTCTTCGTAGGCGGCCTGCCCGAAAGAAGCCAGCCCCACGACCACTGCTCCGGCCTGGCTGGCGGTGGCGATCACGCGGCTTCCCGGCATGCGGGCGAAGG
>JAJDFU010000523.1 GCA_020528935.1 Saprospiraceae bacterium
ATGGGTTTGATTAAAAACTTAACCCATTTGGAAGCGGTATGCGACTTTTTATTTTGTGAACGGCGTAAATAGCTGAAAACTACGCGTGTTTTCAGCCACTTATCGTCATTATTCACGGAAACCCGTGAATAATGTGGCACAGGTCATTTTATTCGCGAAACGGAATAAAACCGGTATCAAACGATATGCGCCGGGCATCCCGGACCGGCCAAATTCAAAAAGCCCCTCATCCAAAAGCGATGGACGAGGGGCTTTGCCGCAGTGCCTATTGCACTAAAGGACGTATTCGTTGGCTTCGATAAGGGTTTGTGCTATGCGGCGGCGATCGGCCTTCACGTTGGTAGGCTCATAGCCGGTAAAGCGTTTGAGGCCCATGCGCAGGGTGCGCAGCAGGTCGCCCTGAGCGAAGCTCACCAGTGCATCAGTGCCGTTCTTCAGCATGCGGAAGTTCACATCGGTGAAGAACACGCGCAGGATGGCGTCGTACACCTCTTGAGCTGCCGGCTTATCGCTCAGGCCGGCCAGTTTCTGCACGCGCAGCAAGGTGCTTTCGGCCAGCAACAGGTCGGACAACATATCGGCCAGGTTCATCAGCAATTCTTGTTCTTCCTTGAGATTGAGCTCGCCGTCCATTTGCATTTTGGCAGCAGCCCCGGCAACCATCAGTACGGCCTTTTTGAAATCTTCCACGGCTTTTTGCTCGTTGCCGTAGGGGCCTTCGGGTTTCTCAAGACTGGGCATGCCGGCCAGCTCCTTTTGCACGGCCCAGGCCGGTCCTGTGATGTCGAGCTCTCCTTTCAGGGCCCGGCGGAAGAGCTGGTCGATGGTGAGCATGCGGTTGATCTCATTGGTGCCCTCGTAGATGCGGTTGATGCGAGAATCGCGGTAGGCCCGGGCCGCCGTACCTTCCTCACTGAATCCCATACCGCCGTGCACCTGCACCGTCTCGTCCACTACGTAATCCAGCACCTCGGAACCCACCACTTTCAGGATGGCGCACTCGATGGCGTATTCCTGGGCGGCCTGCAGCTTGGCCTCCCCGAAGGATACCCCCTCGGCAGTGAGGCTTTTATTCTTTTCCTGCATGAGGTTGCTCACCCGGTACATGGCGCTTTCGGCGGCAAAGATGCGCACCGCTTGCTCGGCCAGCTTCTGCTGGATAGCGCCGAAATTGGCGATGGGCTGCTTGAACTGCACGCGTTCGTTGGCATAGCGCACCGCTGTGGTGGAGCTCATCTTGGCACCGCCCAGACAAAGGGCGCAGAGCTTGAATCGACCGGTATTGAGGGCGTTGAAGGCAATGAGGTGGCCCTTGCCGATCTCGCCCAGCACGTTCTCGACGGGCACTCGGACGTTCTCGAAGAATACCTGGCGGGTCGAGGAGCCCTTGATCCCCATTTTTTTCTCCTCGGCCCCGAGGCTAATCCCTTCCAGATCCCGCTCCACAATGAAGCCGGTGAACTGATCGCCGCCTACCTGTGCAAATACAATGAACAGATCCGCAAAACCGGCATTGGAGATCCACATCTTCTGCCCGTTCAGGACGTAGTATGCGCCATCTTCGGAGAGATCGGCCCGCGTCTTGGCGGCCAGGGCATCGGAACCCGAAGAGGGTTCGGTGAGGCAATAGGCCGCTTTCAGCTCGCCGCTGATCAGCCGGGGCAGGTACTTCTCTTTCTGCTCATCGTTGCCGAAGTACAGAATGGGCAGCATGCCGATGCCGATATGGGCCGCATAGGATACCGTAAAGGCACCAGCCGGACCGAGGACGTCCGCAATCAGGGTGTTGGTATTGGTATCCAGCGCCATACCACCGTAGGCCTCGGGCATGTGCGTGCCCAACAAGCCCAATTCCGCCATTTTGTCCAGCAGGGACACGGCCAATCCTTCCTCTTGTTCTTCCAGCCGGTCTGCTACAGGCAGCACCTCCTGCTGCAGAAAGTCCCGCACCATATCGCGGATCATGCGCTGTTCTTCATTGATCTCTTCGGGGATGAACAGCCCCTCCGGATGAGAGGCCTTGATCAAAAACTCTCCCCCTTTCAACACTTCTTTCTGTACGAGGGTATCTTGCATAGCGAATCTGTTTTTGTAGGCTTAGCTAAACTTCTTAGCGAATTTTCGCTAAATATATCGACTTTTAGCCAAAAGAAGAAGCCTGCGAGCCCGTTTTTTGCGAAAATTCGCTAGGCGGTCGAGTGCTTTCCATTTCAGGCAGAGATGTCTATTTTAGAGCTGGCGTGTGAGGGGGCTGTCCGCTATGACTTTTGGCGTTGTGCGCCTTGCTGGCCGGCCCCGGAGCGATCCTCCCGCTGCCAAAGGCCGGGAGCAGTTCCGTACAATTGGGCCGGCGATACCGCCAAAGGCAGGTAAGCTGGTCGGAAGCACACTCATACGGGGCATTCCAATAAGCTATTCATCACCTATAAACACTCAATCAACATGGATGACAGAACCATACTCGATGCCCCGCAACCGGAGGAAATAAAGCAATACGCCGGCTTCTGGATCCGCTTGGCTGCCCTCTCGATTGACGGTATTATTTTAGCTATTCCGCTGTACATCCTGCAATACGCTATAGTGGGTACCTGGTATCTGGATAGCCAAGCGGTTTTCGACCGGGCCGAACAGGGCGAAGTCGTGGCTTCCACGACCCGCCTGATGCTTTTCAACCTGGTTTCCGTGGTTATTTACTGGCTGTATTTTGCCCTTCAGGAATCTTCACCCCGACAAGCCACCCTGGGCAAGCAGGTGGTGCACATCAAGGTGGTGGACTACAAGGGCGACCGGATTTCCTTCGGAAAGGCCACGGGCCGCTATTTCGGAAAGATCCTTTCGGCCCTCATCCTGTACATCGGCTTCATTATGGCTGCCTTTACCGAACGCAAGCAGGCGCTGCACGACATCATGGCCAATACCCTGGTGGTAGAGAGCCGCAGGTAGGCAAGCCGGCCTGCTCGTGCTTGCAGCCGGAGTGAACAGCACGCGCAGGTTGCGCCGGGCAGCTATTCCTTTCGGATGGGCTCTACGCCGGTCACCATGTAGGTCGTTTTACCCTGCCAGGGCATATTGTTGTACACTTGCCGGTAACTGAGGCGCACCTGTTTGCCTTCGTACTGGCTGAGCTTGTTGTAGACCTCGCGATTGGACACCGAAAAATCCCAGATCTTCCCCATGAGGCCGCCCTGATCCACGTCCGTTTGCACGCCGCCCAGGTTGAGTTGCCCTTCGTAAGTCTTCCAGATCACCCCTTTTTTGGTAACCTTTACGATGTACCCGCTGCGCGTGCCTTTGCTGTAGGTCCAATTGCTCACCCAGATGAAGCCGACTGCCCCCAAAAGCACGATGGCCAGAAGGACCCACAGCAGTTTTCGAAGCCCTTTCCTGAACTTTTTTGCACCGGATTCTACAACTTGTTCGAATTCGCTCATGGCTCTTCGTATTTTGTATCAAAGATACTATCTAGAATTATTAACTGCCCTCACGCAAAGCAGGAGCTGGCCGGAAGTCAATGGCCAAAAGGAGAGGTTGCGCTCCTCCTGCGTGATCATACCGCCGACCTGGTGCGCAACATCAGTTGTTAATCCTTTGATTTGTAGGCTCCCTTCCGGTATTCGGCTTTGAGCAGTTCGGGAAACTCCTTTTCAAATTTTTTCACTTTGGGCCGGGTGACGCTCACCACGTAGGGCTGGTTGGGGTTGTGCTCGTAAAAATCCTGGTGATAGTCCTCTGCCACGTAGAACGTACCCGCTTTTTGTACCTGAGTCACAATGGGTTTGTTGAAGGCGCCTTCCTTTTCCAGCTTCTCGATATAGGCCTTTACCTGTTCTTTCTGTTCGTCGTCGTGGTAAAATACCGCCGACCTGTACTGCTCTCCGACGTCGGGGCCCTGGCGATTGAGCTGGGTGGGATCGTGAGTGGCAAAGAACACCTCCAACAAAGTAGCGTAAGAAACTACGGTGGGATCGTAGAGCACGACTACCGATTCGGCATGGGTCGTCTTGCCATAGCTCACCGCTTTGTAGGTAGGGTTCGGTTCTTTGCCACCGGCATAACCCGAAATGGCCTCATCCACGCCGCGCACCCGTTCAAATACGGCCTCTACGCACCAAAAACAACCGCCGGCGAAGGTGGCCTGCTCAAGCCCTTCCGGAATGCTTTGGACATCCAGGGCTTTCGTGCCTTCGCTGGACGTTTGGGAAGTACTCTCGCAAGCCAGGAGGAGGCCTGCCGCAAAAAGCAAAAAAACGATTGGTCGCATGATTTTTTCTTTTCCTAACAGCAGAAGGGGGCCGGAAGTTATGCGGTTGTCAAAGTAGATTGAGCCTCCTCATCCGCTTCGAATGCCGACGCCAAACGGGCTGGGAGTAGCCCAGGCCATTTTGTCTCATGGCTATTCCGCAAAGGCGACCGCTCGGCCGGAAACCAACAGAGACAGCGGCGAGAACCCCTTGCCGTCCCATTCTCCGAAGACCGGAACGGGCGCCAGGGCCGACTGCGCCAGGGCCGGCCATAGCCCGGAGTGCCCGGCTCGAAGGGGCAAGGCCTGCCCCTGCTCGTCCATCAGACACCAGTCCGGCCCCCGTCGGCCGATGTGGCGGGGGTACACCAGGGCGGGTACGCTGCGCAAAAAGGGTTGCTGTCGAAGCGCTTCCGCAAAATGCCGGAGCAGATCCGGCCAGCAGCGGAAAACCGGCGGGCGATCCAAGGTGAAAGCACCGGCGGGATGTTGTTCCTCCAGTTGCTGGATCAGTGCGCGCTGGGGGTATGCCCCCGGGTAAAAGACCATACCCGCCAGCAGCCAGTCGCCGGCAGCCCACTGCCCTTCAAAAGGAGCCTGGCCCCAGGCAAAATCGAGCAGTAGTGCATAGCGGTCGCTGCGCCGCCCCAGCAGCCAGGTGCGCCGCATCTGGAGCTGTTCTGCCGCGCGGTGAGCCACGCTGAGGACTTGCCAGGGTTCGACCGGCGCTTGCTCCCCTTGTACGAGCTGCGCCTTCTTGCGGGACCAGCCGCTCAGGCGGAGTACATCGGCCCGGAGCGGTTCGGGAAGTTGGTCTCGCTGCTCGAAGGCCCGGGCCAGCAAATAGAGCTCGCCCAGCTCGGACAGCAGCAAGCCGGGCCAGTCGGGCTGTTGGAGCAGCGGGGGGATTGCCCGGAGGCGGCGCCCCACGGCGCCTAATTTGGCATCCACCATCTGAGCGGCCATGCCTTCCCAGAAGGAGTCCGGTTGCTCGTAGGCGGCAGCCAGGCCGTGCCGGATCAGATCCCGGAGCCATTCCCGCAATTGGCCCATGCCGTGCTGCATGGCTTGCAGGCGCTTCTCCTGCTGGCGGCTTTTTGCGCGCGCGCGCTGCAGGGCAGTACTGGTGCCGGCCCGGCCGGTGGCGAGGCGCTCTTCCACCCAGGGCGGAGCCTCGGCGGGTTGCGAGAAGAAATGGCTTTGGCGGTCCAGAAGCTGGACCAGGGCCAGGGCATGTGCGCAGGGCGACTTTCGGCTGGGGCAGGAGCAATACGAGGTTTTGCGGGGCAGGGAGGTGGCCGTCTGGTAGTAGGCAGC
>JAJDFU010000383.1 GCA_020528935.1 Saprospiraceae bacterium
TGTCCCTGAAACCGGGACTGCGCCAGGCCAAGGTGCCGCCTTCAATGCCGGTTGTGTCCTGCACGGGCACCGTCAGGGTCTCCTTCAGCAGAAAGAACGTCCGGCCCGTATACGTTTTGGTGTTTTGTTGCAAAAAGGGTACGCACCGGGACAGGAGTGGATAGCCCACGAGTATTGCACCAGCCAACAGGAAGATAGCCCAAGCTCGCGAAAAGTAATTCTTCGACCTCATTCGCTCAAGCCAAAATAGCAAAAAAGCTACCAACTCACGCCGGCCCCACCGCCGCCGGAGGAGCCCCCTCCGAAGCTCCCGCCGCTAAAGCCGCCGCCACCGCTGCTAAAGCCGCCCCCGGAGGCCTTTGCCTTTTTGGCAATACTGAAGGTATCTACCTTTTGATAGCCGCAGTTCTTGCATTCAAAGACGTGCTGTCCCTTGCCGGCCCGGGAGTAGGTGGCCGCGCGCAGGGTTTCCGTGCGGGCCAGGTAGTAGGTCTTGAAGCCGCACTTGGGACAGGGCTTGTACTTGGAAAAGCGGGTAGCATAGCGCAGGATGAGTGCGTCGTCCTTGGAGTCGGTCACCCAAACGTCGTAGTCCACCGAGCCGATCTGCTCTTCGATGATCTGGCCGGGCTCCAGGAAGGAGTCGTCCTCGCCCTCGCTCATCTTGCGCATGGGGGCGCCGGTGATCTTGCTGTATCTAGTCTGATTGCGCAGGCGATTCAGCAGGCCGCGGTTGATGAAATAGAAAAGCAAAAACGGCAACGGGAAGAGGAACGCCCAGCCCAGCCAGTGAAATTTTCGGATGGCCATGTATTTGTCGTGCAGATCCTCCTTGCTCCACAAGTGGGCGCCGTTCCACACCAGATTGACCAGGAACAGCAGGCCGGCCAGGGCCAGGTAGCCCCACAACACCCACAACCCCCGGGGCCGGTCGGCCCGGGAAATCCGGTCCATCTCGGACTGTATGTCGGCCTGGGCATCGGGATCCAGGATGATTTCGCCCATGCGGCTCAGGGCAGCGATAAGCCCTTGGCCGTATTCCCCCTCCCGGAAATGAGGCACCAATTCCTGCATGCCGATGCGATAGCAAATGGCATCCGGCAATACGGCTTCCATGCCGTAACCGGTCTCGAATTCGGTGCGCCGCTGATCCATGACCGTGAGCACCAGCAGGCCGTTGTCCTTGTCGGCATAGCCGATACCCCACGCGTTGAAGAGGCGGGTGGCAAAGTCCTTGGGGTTTTCCGTACCAATGGATTGCAGAATGACTACCGCGATCTGAGCCGTGGCGGAGTCCTCGATCTTCGCGCAGAGGGCGTTGAGCCGGCCTTCATCTGCCTCGTCGAGGATGTCGTCCGGATCGCTTACGTAGCCGCCCAGGAGTTTGGGGTTGGGCACGGTTTGCACGGTATAGGTCTGTGCGGACAATGCCGTGGGCACGATCAGCCATAACAAAAGGACGAGCAAACGAGGGCGACACAGCATGGGGGCCTGGCTATTTTTCCCAATGAAAATAAGAAAACCCTCTCAGCGACGGGCCAAGAGGGTTTGTATTTATCCTTATTCCCGAAGAATCAGTAGCGGTAGTATTCGGGCTTGTAGGGGCCTTCCACCGGCACGCCGATGTATTCGGCCTGATCCGTGCGCAGGGTCTCCAGTTCTACGCCGTTCTTTTCGTGGTGGAGGCGGGCCACCTCTTCGTCCAGATGCTTGGGCAGGGTGTACACTTTGTTCTCGTAATCCCCGCTGTTGTCCACAAGCTCCATCTGGCCCAACACCTGATTGGTTAAGGAATTGGACATTACGAAGAAGGGGTGGACGGTGGCATTGACAAGATTCACTAGGCCTCAT
>JAJDFU010000385.1 GCA_020528935.1 Saprospiraceae bacterium
AAATCTCCTTTCTCCTTTCCTGCGATGCCTGCCCTGGCTGGGTCTCTGCCCGGTTGGGTTGCCGGGCCCGGTCCGGCCAGGCCCTGCCGTAGGGGCATGTCCGCCAGGTTGGACAGGATGGCGTACAACTCGGCGCTGGAAGCGCTATCTCCCTCTACGCCGCCGTAGCTCTGCTCGAAGACCAGGCGCACCGACAGGCTCAGCGGCTTGTCTTGTCCGAACTGCTGGTGCAGATAGCCGGAGAGGATCATCACGCCCTTCGTGTGGATGGGGCCGCCCAGTTTGGCTTCCCGCTCGATGTCGATCACGCCGTCCTTGCCCAGGCTCACGCTGGCCGTGATGCGGCTGGGCCGGCCAAAGGCGAAATCGCCGAGATCGATTACCGAAAGGCCGTTGAGCTGGCCCACGGCCTCTCCCTGCAGCTGCACCCGGTACACCTGCTCGCGCAGGTGTTCTTTCACCTTCTCGTACAGCAGATCCGAGCGGTAGGTCTTCTCCTCCACCGCCCGCTGCACGTCGGCTGCCTGTATGCCGTCCTGGCCTTTTTCGCGGGCGTAGTAATCCGCTTCGCGCAGCAGATCGGCCAGCTGATCGAGGCGGGCGGTGAGCTTTTTCTGATGGTCGGCCATGCGATGGGCGTGCTCGAAGAGACGGGCAAGGGCCCCGTCGTCGGGCCGGAGCAGGCGCTCCTCCCCGCACAGGCCGAAAAAATAGCCGCTGGCGTCCTGCAAGTGTCCGTCGGAAGCTTCCATGACATCATCAAATTCGGCCTTGACCTTGAAAAGCTTTTTGAAATCGTCATCCAGCAAATACAGCAGGCGAAACAGCCGATGCGGCCCCGTGAGAATGATCTGGATGTCCAGCGGAATGGGCTCGGGCTTCAGGCTGCGGGCGGTCATAAGGCCCAGCTTTTCAGAGGGATCTTCGATCTCGATGCGCCGGTTGCGCAAGGAGCGCTTGAGGTGGTCCCAGGAAAAGGGCGCGCGCAGCAGCTCCTCCAACGGCAGAATGAGATAGCCGCCGTTGGCCCGGTGCAGGGCGCCTTCCCGGATGAGGGTGAAATTGGTGACCAGGGTGCCCATGACGGACTCCCGCTCGATCTTGCCAAAAAGGTTGGAATAGGTGGGATTGAGCTCCAGAACGATGGGCGCACTGCGGCAGGCCGCATTGTCCACCAGTACATTCACCTGGTAGCGCTGGCCCAGCTCGCTTTCTTCCAGGTGGGTTTGTTTCTCCTGATGGCTCTGGAGAAACAGCGAGAGGTGCTCCAGGATATCGTCGCGCATATCTTCCAGAAAGTCCGGTATTTCCGGCACCAGCTTGTACTTATCCATCAGGTCTTCCAGCAGGCCTTCGATGGCGTACAGCGCCACCTGCTCTTCCAGTTCCCGCATTTGCCGGATGATCTCTTTCTCCAGCTCGCGCGATTTGCGGACCGTTTCGTGCAGCATGCGCTGGATCTCGTCGCGCTTGCGCAGCAACTCGTCCTTTTCCGATTTGGAAAGGGCCTGGAATTGGTCCTCGGTATAGGGCTCGGTACCGCGCAGGGGGATCACCAGCAGCTCCATAGGCCCCTGCTTGATGGCGAAGTTTTCCTTTTTGGCATACTCGGAAACCTCCGCAAACAGCTCCTGCTGCTTATTGACCAGCGACTGCTGGAGTTCGTTCTGTTGTTTGGTGAACTCCTCGCTCTCGAAGGCCTTGACCAGGGCCCGGCTGGTGGAGGCGATGAAATGCTCTACATCCTGCTGGAAGGTTCGGGCCTGGCCCTTCGGCAGCCGCAGGGCATTGGGGCAGTAGGGATCCTTGAAATTGTTGACGTAGCACCAGTCCGGAGGTATGGGATCATCGGCCGTGAGGCCTTCGAGAAAGTGCTGGATAACGGATACCACCTCGTCGCCGTCCGGCGCCGAGACGTACACGTTAAAACCGGGCGCCCGGTTGCCCAGGCCGAACTGCAGGGCCTTGACGGCCCGGTCTTGTCCAATGATGGCCCGTTGCTTATGGGGAAAGGTTTTGGAAAAAGAGGCAAACAGAGAAGGTGAATAGGTTTTCCGGACCTGCTCCGGCTTCAGTGGGTCTTTCATAATGTGCTGGCAAGGGTTTTCCCCAAGATAATAGTTTGCGCCTGTGCACGGGCAAACCCAAAGCATTTTCGGCCGGGGCCAGCGTCATTTCTGTTCACCCGGCCGGTTCAGGCCAGCTTTTTGAGGTGCAGGATCCCCCAGTTCAGATAGCCCGCTCGTCCGCCTTCCACCCAATGGCCCAGGCCCTTTTCCATTTTGTCGATATAGGATGCCGAACAGCGCGATTTGAGGCTCGCCCGCTGCTTTCGCAACTCCTCCCGGACCCGGCTGTAATGCGTGGTGAGTTGGGCGGGCATTTCCTCTACCCGCTCCAGCCGGAAGCCCGAGCGGGAAGCCAGGTCCCGGTACAACCCCACGGATCCCATTTCCTTCAGGTGAATGCGTTCGTAAATGGGGGCCAACACCCCTTCCGGGCAGTCGTCGGACTGCATGGGGTCCGTAAAGAGGAAGGTACCCCCCGGCTTGAGTACCCGGCTGACTTCCCGGAACACCTGGTCTTTTTTCTCGCTGTGCAGCAGGGCGTCCTGCGACCACACCAGGTCGAAAGCCTCATCCGCATAGGGCAGATCTTCGAAATTTCCACCCTCCACCCGGATCCGGCCTTCCAGGCCGGCCTGCCGGTTCTTTTCCCGGTTGCGCTCGTTCTCGGTTTCGCTCAGGTTCAGGCAGGTAACCGCACATCCGAAGTGCGTGGCCAGGTAGCGGGCCGACCCGCCGTAGCCGGCCCCGATATCCAGCACGCGGGTCTCCGGGCCGATCGCCGGCAAAAGGGATGCCATAGTCGCAACGGTCCGCTGGCTGGCTTCCGAAATCGACTCGCCGGGGGCCTCGTAGATGCCGACGTGGATGTCCTCGCCGCCCCAGACGGTGTGGTAAAACGAATCGGCATCGCTGGAGTCGTAGTAGTTTTTGGTGGTGCTTACCAGATCGTCTTTCGGCATGACCCTCTGTTTGGATTTGTACTTTTTTTCTGCGATGTGGATATAAAAATCCGGATTCCGGGTGTGATGGGTTTCCTGAAAGTCACCGTAGGTGTCGATGTGCTGGAAGCCCACCTCGGTCAACAGGCGCTGTACGTAGTTGACGCGCAGCGGGAACATGTTCAGATGAAAGACGGAGCGATCCGGGAACTCGTACCTGAACCGGGCCAGGCCCTCGTCGTAGTATTCCGGATTGGCCTTCACCTGTTCGCCGGCGTAGTAGTAGGTATGGCTGTTGTCGAACACCTCGTCGTCCAGGATGCTGTCGTAGTTGCGGTGGTCGAGGATCAGGATGCCGTCGTGGCGCAGGGCCGAATAGAATTCGGCTAGGGTCTTCCGGCGGTCGTTCTCCGAAAACAGGTGGGTAAAGGAGTTGCCCAGGCAGATGATGGCATCAAAGCGTCCGTGTACGTCGCGGTTCAGCCAGCGCCAGTCGGCCTGAATGGTCTTCAGGATATGGCCCCGTTGGCGGCCGTTCTCAAAGGCCTTGGCCAGCATCACCGGGCTGCCGTCGGCGCTCCACACCTCGAAGCCGTTCGTCAACAACTTGATCGAGTGGTAGCCCGTGCCGGTGGCTACGTCCAGTACTTTTCGCTTGTTGCGCTTTTTCAACTCGTCGATGAAAAAGGTACCCTCTCCGCGGCCCCGGGCCTCCCAGTCGATGAGCTCGTCCCACTTTTCCACGAATTGATGAACGTACTCCTCCTTGTACTTTTCCGTTTCCCGCACCTCCGCGGGCTTGTCGCCGTATTTTTGAGGGAGATCATACTTGTTCAGGATCGGATTCATAGGCTCGCTTTTGATGGATCAGTTAAAGGGTCGGCTTCGAAGAGACCTCGGATGACCGGCCGGCATGCACATCCGGAACAGCCCGGCCGCCGGCCCGGAGGTGAATTTCCTCCCCAATGCGCTTGCCTATAATATAGCGGATACCCGGCCCGCTTCCAAATGCCGGGTATTTCCTATTTGTTAACCCGAATTATTCACGGATTAACATGAATAATACCGTTTCAAGTATGAAATGACCCGGAAGTTATTTCATACTTGAAACCGTATAATGACGATAAGTGGCTGAAAAGAAAGCCTTCAGGACTTGTGATCGAGCTGCATGGGAACCGCAAGCGATTGAGCTCCGATCGAGCTGGCCCGGGGCCTTAGATGGTCCGGGCTTCAGGGCGGAGTGGGTTTACGCTTTTCCCCCGGCCTCCTCCTCCTGCTCTTTCTCGTATTCCCTCAGCTCATCGAGCTTGGTCTTTTCCCAGAATTTCACCTGAGTGATCACGGCGGCGCGGGAAACAATGTGGGCGGCCAGGGGGGCGATCAGGAAAATAAAGAGGAGGATGGCAAAGATCTCGATAAAGACTATGGTATCGTTATAATGTATGCCGACGCCCAATAAAATGAGCAAAACCCCCAATACGACCGCTTTGGTACTCGCCGAATTGCGGATGTAGAAATCGGGGAACCTGATCATGCCAATGGAGGCGATCAACATAAAAATGGAGCCGGCAAGGATGAAAACCGCACTAAGAATATCCTGAATCATCTCCTTGGTGTTTATGGCGTTTTTGAACGAGATAATAGGCAAAGGTCATCGTGCCCACAAAGGCTATCAACGACATGATCAAGGCTACATTCAGATACGCTTTTTCTTCCGAGAGGACGGAATAGATCGCCAGAACGGCAAGCAGGTTTGCCGAGAATACATCCAGGGAGATGACCCGGTCGGGCAGGCTGGGCCCAATGATGAATCGAATCAGCGTCAACAGGGTGCTGATGCTGATCAGTACTATGGCGATATAGGCTGCAAGGGTAAATAGGCTCATGCGTTCGATCGGCTTCGGGTTATCTTAAGGATCTTTTTCTCGAATCCGTCCTTGATCTGCTGGCGCACTTTATCCGTATCCCCCGATTCTACATATACCTCATGGACGTAGAGGGTTTTCCGATCCGCAGAGACATCGATGCTCAGGGTGCCGGGCGTCAAGGTGATAAAGTTTGCCAGCAGGGTAATCTCGAGCTCCGTTTCCGCCTCCAGGGGAATTGCCACCACGGCGGGCTGCATATGATCCTGCGGCGTGAGCACCTCGTAGGCAACCCGCAGGGAGGCGGCGACGAGTTCCTTGAGATAAAACAGGACCAGGACGCCTATCTGCCGGGATTTGTAAAAGGCCGCTTCGTTGTAAAAGAACATGAGCAGCCACAACAGGGTGCTCCAGGCAACAAAGAGCAGCAGGGTCGTAAAACCGCTGGCCGGGATGCCGGGGTAAACGGCCTGGGTAAACCAGGTCATCAGCGTTGCGATCAGCAGGTTGAGCAGTATGATCATGGTGTTCAATTGTTGTTGTTGTTCAGGACCGCGTCGATATAGATCTGTGGATCCAATAATTGCTCGGCCGTTCTTTTTGACAGGGCGATCAGCGCCTCCGGATAAAAACTCAGAACAAGCGTACAAAGCGTCAGAAAGACCGACGAAAGGATAAGCAGATAATGCGACTTAAATAGGGTCCTGCTGTCGTATTTGAACTCGCCTTTGGCCTCGCCGGGCGCGGAGGACCAAAATACCGATACCCAGATCTTGCTCATGGAAAACAAGGTCAGAAGGCCCACCAATAGGGAAACGGCCACAATGAAGTAGCGGTTTGCTTCAAGCCCCGCCTTAGCCAGGATGAATTTGCCCCAAAAGCCGGAAAGCGGGGGAATGCCTGCCAGCGAAAAAGCCGAAATGGCGAATAAGAGCGTGAGGTAGGGATACCGGTCGTAAACGCCTCCCAGCTTGCTGAGCAAATAGTGGCCCTGGGTCACCTTCACGATCCCGCTGATCAGAAAAAGGTTCGTCTTGACCAGTATGTGATGGACGATATAGAAAATCGAACCCGCTATGGCCAGGGGGGTAAACAGGGCCAGCCCCATGATCATGTATCCGATCTGGCTTACGATGTGAAAGGAAAGGATCTTTTTAAAATCGCGCTGAGCCAGAGCGCCCAGTACGCCGAAAAACATCGTGAGCCCCGCCAATACGAGCAGCAGGGAATGCGTGGAGGGCAGATCATAGGTAAAGAGCAGGGTGAAGAAGCGCATAAGGGCATAGACCCCGACCTTGGTCAGCAAGCCGGCCATCAGGCCCACCACCGAAATGGGCGGCGTAGGATAGGAAGCGGGGAGCCAGGAAAAGAAGGGAAAGAGCGCCGCCTTGATGCCGAATCCCACCAGGAAAAAAACAGTGGCCAGGTTGATCAACTCCGGATCTGGATGCTGCGCGATAGCCTCCGAAAGATCGGCCATGTTGAGGGTGCCCGTCAATTTGTACAGGATCGCAATACCGGTGAGCAGAAAGCCGGAGGAGATAAAACTCAAGGTCACGTACTTGACCGAGCCTTCGAGTTGCCCCTGCCGGTTTCCCAGGACGATCAGCACAAAGGAGGCAACCAGCATGACCTCAAACCAGACGTAAAGGTTGAAGACGTCGCCCGTCAAAAAAGAACCACAGACGCCAAACACCATGACGAGCAAAACCGGATAGAAACCGTTGCGCTTTCGCTCGGCCGAGATGTCCTGCAGCGAATACAGGATGATCGCAAAGGCGATGACGGCCGAAATCAGCACCATGATCGAGGCAAACAGGTCGGCAACCAGGGTGATGCCGTAAGGAGCCGGCCAATTGCCGATCTGCACCACTTGGATGCCGTCTTGATATACGGCAAGAAATAGCCAGACAGCCGATAGCAGGTAGCCGGCAGCGGACGTCAGGGCGATGACGGCCTGAACTTTGGCGTACTTCCAAAAGAGAATGCAGAATATGAACGCAATAAGGAGAACCCAGAGCGGCAGAAGGATGAATGGAGTAAGGATATCGCTCACGTTGCTGTTATATGCGGTCTGTGGTGTTCAGGTCGTCCAGGTCTTCCGTGCCCACTTCCTCGTACACCTTTTTCAATAGGACAATTACGAACAACTGCACACCAATGCTGATGACGATAGCCGTCAGCGTCAGTGCCTGAGGAAGCGGATCGGCCAACCCTTCCACAGATGCCTCCTGCGGGGAAATGAGCGGAGGAGCATTTTTGGTGGTCCCTCCCACTGTGAAAAGGAAAAAGATCGTGGCATAACCAAAGAGGATGACCCCGATGATCAGCTTGAAAAAGCTCTTCTGCAGCATCAGAAAGAGACTGGCCGAAAATAAAATGCCGACGATCAGGGCTATAAGTAGATTCATGAGCGATCATTCTTCCGTTAACAAAAAGGTGATCTGCAGTACCACCCCGAAAACAACCAACAGTACGCCGAAATCGAAGAAAATGGGCGTTCCGACCTTTCCGATGACGGGCAATTTTTCGTCCACCCAGACCGGGCTGAGGTAGGGTTCGCCCCGCAGGACGGAGAACATGCCGCTGATCAGAGCCAGCAACAAGCCCAGGCCGGCGAGCAGGCGCGGCCGGATCCGGAACACCCGGGTCGTGCGCTTGTACCCAAAGACCATGGCATGGAGCATAAAGGGTATGGAAGCGATGAGGCCGGCAATGAATCCGCCTCCCGGGTTGTTGTGCCCCCGGAAAAACATGTACAGGGCAAAGCTGATAAACAGCGGTGTCAGGGCCCTCAGTATGGTCGATAAGATCAGTGTTCTCATAGCTCAGCTCGATCGGTTTGAAAGGCTAGCAGCGCGATGATCCCGATCATGGTGACCGTAAGCACGGTGATCTCTCCCAGCGTGTCGAGGGCGCGAAAATCGACCAGAATCACGTTGACGGCGTTCTGGCCTTTCCCTTCGCTGATGCTTTTTTCGAGGAAATAGCGCTGCAGGGCGGAATCTTTGTCCTGCTCGAGGATAATCCAGGAGGTTATGGTCATCAAAACCCCGAATAGAATGGCCACGGGCAAATACTTTATGCGGGTAATGGTATTTCTGAGCGTGTAGGGAGGAAGCCGGTGTATGATCAGGATCAGCAGGATGAGGGTAAGGGTCTCTGCCAGGAATTGGGTGATGGCAACATCGGGGGCACTGAACAGGGTATAGGCCAGCGCAATGCTGTACCCGATGATCCCGAAAGTTGCCGTTACGATCAGTCTCGACCTGATGTTGAAGAGAAAGACGACCGCCAGGACCACCAACGCAAAAATGACGAGTTCGTAGATCTGCAGCCCGTTAAACAGGCCTTCGGGCGGCCGGGGAAGCCCGAGCCCCCCATCCACCAGAGCGTAGATCAACAAGGCCGAAAAGGCCAAAATCACCGTGGCGATGTAGTTTCTCAGATACCCGTTCTGCAGGATCTCCGTACTGGCCTTTGCCAGGGTTTCGGTTGTGCTTACAACGGCATCGTACCAGTAGTCGGCATCAAGCCAGGCGGGCTTACTGACCTGGCGGAGGCGATCGCGCAGGACGTACAGGCCGGCTCCTGCCAGCAGGGTGGCTACGCTCAGCAGAAACACCCGGTTAAATCCATGCCACAGCTTCAGCTTCATGGAGGGTTCCGCAGCGTAGATATCCGCTGCCGACCACTTCAGCAGGGGCTCCACCACCAGGGCCGGGGCAATCCCGGCAAGCAGGCTGACGGCAGCCATCAGCAGGGGCGGGAAGGCCATGAAGACATCGGCTTCCCTGATGGTTTTGTCCTGCAGGTTGCCCTTCCTGATCAGTGCGTTGTACACGATGTCGATACTCACTGCCTTAAAGAAAGCGCCGGCCATGAACAGCAGGGCCAGATAGATCATGGACCATTCCTGCCCGGAATGGTAAAGCGCATCGTACAGCAACTCCTTTCCCACAAAGCCCAGTAGCGGCAGCACTCCCGCCATAGAGGCGGCAGATAACAAAACGGCGGCAGCGGTAGCCGGCATTTTCCGCATCAGGTCCGACAATTGAGAAATGCGCCGGCTTCCCGTCTGGTGATCGATACTGCCGGCAGCGAGGAACAGAGCGCCCTTGTACAAGGCGTGAGCCATCAGGTAAACCATGGCGGCATTCACAGCCGCTTCCCCGCCCAGGCCTACCATCATGAACAGAATTCCCAGGGCACTGACGGTGGTGTAGGCGAGGATCCGCTTGAGGTCATCTTCCTGGAAAGCCTTCCATGCGCCCAGGGTCATGGTCAGCGCCCCCGTGATGCCCAACAGGTGGTGCCAGAGCGCAACCTCCTGGAACAAGGGATTCAGCCGGAAAAGGAGATACACCCCTGCTTTTACCATGGTTGCCGCATGCAGGTAGGCACTCACGGGAGTGGGCGCCGCCATGGCATTGGGCAACCAGAAGTGAAGCGGGAACTGGGCGGATTTCGAGATCGCTCCTATCGCGATGAGGATAATGGCAGCGGTGCGCAGGCCGCTATCGGCTACCGCTTCGGGCCGGGTGAGTAGTTCGGTCAGCTGGTAGCCACTGCCGGTGGCAATCTCCAAAAAAATGAACCCGGCCATCAGGGCCAACCCACCTCCGGAAGTGATCAGTAAAGCCTGCCTGGCAGCCCGCCGGGATGCTTCCTGCCGGTGGTTGAAGCCGATCAGAAGAAACGAGCTGAAGCTGGTAAGCTCCCAAAACACAAAAAGACTTATCAGGTTGGCGGAGAGTACGACGCCCAGCATCGACCCCATGAACAGCAACAGATAACTCACAAAGCGGCCCCGTTGGGCGCTGTGCTCCATGTACTTTGAAGAGTACAAAAGTATGAGTAGGCCAAAGACGGTGATCAGGAGGGCAAAGAAAAGACTCAAGCCATCCAGCAAAAAGGTAAAATGGATATCCAGCGCGTTTATCCAGGGTACCTCCTGGATGAGGACCTCCCCCTGCAATACCGGAGCGGTGAAGCGCGCGAAGTAGGCTATGATCCCCAGCAGGAACAAGGAAAGCACGGGCAATGCGACCTTCGGGTACCTGCGGTAGAAAAAGGCCGCCAGCAGGCCGGCAAGAAATATCGACAAGAGGGAAAACAGCATCGCCACGAAGTTCTTTCTAGGGAATCCTCACGACTATCCAGAACAAGATTATCTACAACATGTTGGGATGGCTCCGTTCGATCGGGGCACCGAAAAAGGCCCGACAGCTTGCGCTGGGTGGGAAGGTCAGGGACATCAGAGCAGCTCAGAACCCTGGATGGAAAGAGCAGGCCTGGACGGCTAGGTTATCTTAAAACCCTGATTATTACTTAACTTCGGACGAGATCATCTGAAAAGGTCTTTTACCCGGCACGATGGATAAAAATGTTTGGTACTTGGAGAATGTTGATCTGTACAACATTCTATGCCCCTACAAGTATGATGATTTCCTCCATGATCATCCGCTTATCAGTTACAACAAGGACGACTTTATCTTTTTGCCCGACGACCGGGCTCAAGAAATCTATCTGATCGCTGACGGCAAAGTGAAAATTGGATATTACGACGACCAGGGAAACGAGTTCGTAAAAGCCTATCTCCACCGCGGAGAGTTGCTGGGCGAGCTTTCCTACCTCGGCCAAACCAAGCATAAGGATTTTGCGCAATGCACACAGAACGGCACCCAGATCTGTAAGATGAGCGCTGAGAAAGCCCGAAAGCTGGCCCGGGACTACGTTCCTTTTGCCATAGAGATCCATCGCCGGATTGCCGACAATGTCCAGCGCCTGGAGCGCAAGCTAGAGATCCTCTTCTTCAAAGATGCGCGGCGCCGGCTGCTGGAACTCTTGAAAGACCTCTTTGCGATGTACCCGCCGGATGATCAATGCCCCTGGGTAGAACATCGCCTTACCCAGCAGGAGATGGCGAGTCTGATAGGCTCGTCCCGGAAAACGGTTTCCCTTCTTTTGAACGAACTCGAACGAGAGGACCTGATCGAGCTAAATCCCGGGAAGTTCAAGGCCCACCCCGCCTTCTTTAAAGCCGCTGCACTGACTCCTACTTCCTGAGTTACCCTGTTATAAAAAAGTGTTAACAGACTTAGGGTGTTACCACCGTAACATCCAAACTGACGGTTCGGGCCTACTTTTGAACCAAAGAATTGTGATCCATATGGCCCATTACGACCTCATTATCATTGGCACCGGTGCAGGTGGTGGCACTTTGGCCTGTAAACTCGCCCCTTCCGGAAGATCGATCCTCATTCTGGAGCGCGGGGATTATATCCCTAAGGAAAAGGACAATTGGGATACCCAGGCAGTTTTCCTGGATGCCAAGTACAAGGCAAAGGAGCATTGGTTGGATAAAAACGGCAAGCTATTTCACCCCGGAATCCACTACTGTGTAGGTGGCAATACCAAGGTATATGGTTCCGCCTTATTGCGCATGAGAGACCGGGACTTTGAGGAGCTTACCCATCATGGCGGCACTTCTCCGGCCTGGCCTATTTCCTATTCCGAATTGGAGCCTTATTACACCCAGGCCGAAAACCTCTACCACGTGCACGGCCAACGCGGTACAGATCCCACCGAACCTCCTGCCAGTGCGCCCTATGCGTATGCCCCGCTCCCCCACGAGCCCCGTATACAGGAGCTCTATGATGATATGAAAGCCATGGACCTAAACCCTTTTCCCCTACCCATTGGCGTACGCATGGGTAATGGAAAAGAAGGGGATGCACCGATCACTCTAGACCGCTTTGACGGGTTCCCGGATCCTTCCGAAGCAAAGGCAGATTCACATGTTGTTGCGATCAAGTCAGCTCTACAATACGATAACGTAACCCTGCTGACAAACAGTTATGTGGACCGTCTGATCACGGAGCCCAATGGAAAAACCGTGAAAGAGGTAGTGGTAAAAACCGGGGAGGAACAAACGACCTATTCAGCAAATATCGTGGTAGTAGCTTGTGGTGCGATCAATTCAGCGGCCTTGTTGCTGCGATCCGCTAACGATCGACATCCCACCGGATTGGCCAACAGTTCGGATGTTGTAGGTCGACATTACATGGCCCATAACAATTCTGCGCTCCTGGCCCTTTCCCGTAAGCCGAATCCCACCCTTTTCGGTAAAACCCTGGGATTGAACGATTTTTATTTTGGCAGCGATGATTTCGAATATCCGCTGGGGCATATCCAGATGCTGGGCAAGTCGGATGCGCTGATGTATAAAGAGGACGCCCCAGGTTTTGCCCCCGGCCTGGCCCTGGATTATGTGGCCAAGCACTCCCTGGATTTCTGGCTGACCTCGGAAGACCTGCCGGACCCCAACAACCGAATCACATTGGGCAAAGACGGCCGGCTTCAACTCCACTACACGGAGAACAATCTGGAAGGCCACCACCGCCTGATCAAAAAATTGCGCTGGATCCTGGAGCATGTAGGATGCGAGCCTCATCTGCTTCCCAATAACCTTTACCTGGGAAAGAAGATCCCCGTGGCAGGTACTGCGCATCAATGTGGGACCATCCGGTTTGGAAAGGATCCGTCGGCCTCTGCCCTGAATGAATTTTGCCGGGCTCACGATATCCAGAATTTATACGTGGTGGATGGTAGTTTTTTCCCTTCCAGCTCGGCCGTCAATCCGGGCCTGACCATTATGGCACAAGCGCTACGGGTAGGCGATTACCTGCTCGATCAGGTGCTGTAAACAACGATAAATCCAAAGTACCATGTATACCCAATACAGGTTAGCGGGAATTCTAATCGGGATTGCCGGCCTGCTTCCCCTCCTTGTTGGCGGGCAGTCGGCTGAAGCGGTCCGAAAGGTCAGCTTCACCGTTGCAGACCTGGAGCGATCTACTACCTTTTTTGAGAAGGTGCTCACCTTTAAACCCGTCGACACCAGGACGTGGGAAGGGGAATCGCTTCGAACCCTGATGGGCAGGGAAGA
Source organism: Saprospiraceae bacterium (assembly GCA_020528935.1). Lineage (GTDB taxonomy): Bacteria > Bacteroidota > Bacteroidia > Chitinophagales > Saprospiraceae > JAJDFU01. The sequence continues at coordinate 12,824 of JAJDFU010000385.1, forward strand.
GTCCGATTTAAAGGCCAAAGTGGCTTTGTTGCAACTGGGTGAGGAGTATATCGAGCTCATCCAATTCACTTCCGTCGATAGCTCGCGAAAGATCCCGCCGGACTCTCGCAGCAACGATCTGTGGTTTCAACATATCGCCATCGTAGTACGGGATATGGACCAGGCCTATCAGCGCTTGAGGAAGTATAAAGTGCAACACGTATCTACCGCGCCACAGACCCTTCCCGATTACATCCCGGCAGCAACAGGCATCCGCGCTTTTTATTTTCGGGATCCGGACGGGCACAACCTGGAACTCATTCAATTTCCGGAAGGCAAGGGCGACTCCCGATGGCAAAGGCCGGGCGAGGAGCTCTTCCTGGGCATTGATCATACGGCTGTGACCATCTCCGATACCGATCAATCGCTGGCTTTTTACGAGGATCTCATCGGACTGAAAACAGCGGGAAGAAGCGAGAACTACGGGACTGAACAAGAACGTCTCAATCAGGTCTTTGGGGCCCACTTGATCATTACCGGTCTGAAAGCGCAGGATGGGCCGGGAGTCGAATTTCTGGATTACCTGGCCCCCCCGGGTGGGCGGGCGTACCCACTCCCTGCTCAGGCTACCGATCTATGGCACTGGCATACGACCATAAGCGTACCCGATATCCCCGAAACCTATGCCAACCTGGAGCCAAGCCATGCCAACATCATTTACCCTGACATCGTCATCTGGAGGGAGAAATCGAGCCTCCTGGTTAGAGATCCAGATGGACAT
>JAJDFU010000146.1 GCA_020528935.1 Saprospiraceae bacterium
CCGCAGTGCCAAGGGAAATTTCCGGGTGGTTGCCGCCTTCGAGCCACCGGAGGCTGCCCTGGCCCGGAAGATCGTTGGCCCGCACGGCAGCCCCGTAAGCTTCCTCCTCCAGGAAAAAAGAATCCACCTGAATGGGAGACTGCCGGTAGAGCTCCTTGCGCCGCACGCGCCCCTCGGAAAAATAGGTGATGTGCAACGCCTGACGGCGGACGACGTCCTCCATAAGGCTGCGCGAACGCAGGATCTGCATTTCGTTTTCCAGGTTCTTGGCGTCCTGGCTCAGGCCCAGATCCTGCAGGATGACCTCTTCGGATACGCCGTTGCTGCTCACTTCCGGCGTTTTGATCAGCAGGGTGGCCCGCACCAGGTATTGCGGACTGGCGTACCGCAGGTAGAGCGCTGCAACGGTGAGCATCAGGCCCAGCGCACCGGCGAAAAAAAAGCGGTATCGCCAGACGTAGCGGTGCAAGAACTCCCGCAGGCTGAACGGCGGGCTAGCCTCCTGCCGGGGCAGGACATCGGAAAAAGCAGCGCGATTCATAAATGATTCCGCAAGCATCGGCTCGCGGCAGTGGGATCAGGCCTGCCGGATGGCCGTATTGAGCAATTTCAGCTTTCGCACGCGGCGATACATCGAGTGGCTACCGGCGAGTTCGTGGAGCAACTCCAGCTGGCGGGCGTGATGCAGGTCCGTACCCAGGAAATCGACCCACTGCCGCTTCACCAGTTGCTCGGCCCGCTGGCGGACGCCGGAGCCGTAATAACCGTAGAGGGAAAGGAGATTGACCTGCAGGCAAATGCCCTGCCGGCGCAACGCTTCCAGCCCGCTCAGGTCGTCCTCGTAGAACAGGTAGCGCTCCGGGTGCGCCAGCACGGGGGTATAGCCCTGAAGCTTCATCTTGAAAAAGAGCTCGTGCAGTTCCATAGGCGGCGCAAAGCGCCCCAGCTCCACCAGAACGTAGTCGTCGAAGAGCGGCATGAGTTCTTTATTGGCCAGCAGCTCTTTGAACTGCTCGTCCATCATGTATTCGGCAGCGGCATCCAGCTCGATATCCCATCCCTTCCGGGCCACTTCCGCGCGCACCTCCTCCAGTTTGGCGCGGACGATGCCTGGGGTGTTGTTGTAATGGTTTTGCATGATATGGGGCGTGGCGATCATTTTTCGATAGCCCAGATTCATCAGGCCCTGCAGCAGGTGCAGGGTGTCGTCCATGGTCTTGGCGCCATCGTCAATGCCGGGAAGGAAGTGCGCGTGTACGTCCGTCTCAACGAAGGATAGCTTGGAGGGGTTACTTTTGAAAAACATTCGCCTTTGGGGTTTAGAAGCAAATCATAATGGCACACATCCACACTCTCCCCTAAACCAAAAGGGCAAAAGCGTGGAAAAACCGGCTTTTGGGGAACTTGCCTTGTCGTATGTATATTGGTTGCAATCCCCACATTTAAAAGAAAATAATCAACGAAATAGTTTCCTCCTGCCCCTGGCATTTTTTTCAGGTGGTTACTTTGGTTGAAGTAAGGGCACGGCTTCGCCCCGGAAGTGTCGCATTGCCAATGGACACCCACATAGAAATTCACCCCCTGGCTGCGCAAGTCGAGGCCGGGGAGCTTACTGCCCTTGCATGCAGACGGCCATCTGGCGCACACCCGGCTCAGGCCGGACCCCGCCGGCGTGAATGCACGGCTCATAGCCGCCTGGCTTTGCTTGTAACGTCTTGATTGGGAATCGTCCAGTCGAACAGACTGGCGGAAAGACCGGATCATCCGATGGGAAATTACCCGGCACTTCAAATATACTGAATTTTCACCATGGAATCCAGTACCGAATCCATTGTTGGCCCGTTGTGTGCCGGCCGGCCTCAATCTATGCGCTCCACCCGATGTTCCTTCCAGCGGTAGCGCTCGCCGCTTTCCGGGCATTCGGCCAGGCCTTCCTCATTGAAATGCAGGCGGTGGCCATAGGTGCTCATCCAGCCCGTGATGCGGCCGGGCACACCGGTAATGAGCGCGTAGGCCGGCACGTCTTTGGTCACCACGGCCCCAGCCCCGATAAAGGCATAAGCCCCGATGTGCAAGCCGCAGATGATGGTGGCATTGGCGCCCACGGTGGCTCCCTTTTCCAGCCGGGTCTGCAGGTATTCCTTCTTGCGATTGATCGCCGAGCGGGGATTGATCACGTTGGTGAACACCATAGAAGGTCCCAGAAAGACGTCCTCCTCGCAGGTTACGCCTTCGTAGATGGAGACGTTGTTCTGCACCTTCACGTTTCGGCCCAGCACGACGCCCTTGGCTACAAACACGTTTTGACCCAGGGTACAGGCTTCGCCGATGACGGCTTCCGGCATGACGTGGGAAAAGTGCCAGATCCGGGTGCCCGCGCCAATTTGAGCCCCTTCGTCAATGACGGCGGTTTCGTGAACAAAGAAGTCGGCGGCCGGGTCCATAGCGAATGCTTATTTGAAGAAAGCACGTACACCCTCCGCGATGTAGGCCAGCGCGTCCTCATCCAATTCGGTGTGCATGGGCAGGGAGATCACCCGGTCGCAGAGGTATTCCGTGTGCGGCAAAGGCGTACCGGGATTCGCCATGGCTTCCTTAAAGGCCTCCTGGTGGTGCAGGGCCACCGGATAATAGATCATGCTGGGAATTTGCCGTTCCGACAAATGCGCTTGCAGCGCATTGCGATCGCCCGCCTTCAGGATGAGGGTGTATTGGTGAAAAACGTGTGTAGAACGGGGATGGCGCACCGGGGTCTGCAGTTCGTCCACATCTGAAAAGGCCGCATCGTAGTAGTCAGCCGCGCGGCGGCGGGCGGCGGCATACGCATCCAGGTGGCCGAGCTTGATGTCCAGGATGGCGGCCTGGATGGAATCCAGGCGGGAGTTTACACCTACCCTGGCGTGGTAGTAGCGCTTGTTCTGCCCGTGGTTGCAGATGAGTCGGCAGGCCTGGGCCAGTTCGTCGTCATCGGTGTACAGGGCACCGCCGTCGCCGTAGGCGCCCAGGTTTTTGGAGGGGTAAAAAGACGTGCAACCGATGTGCCCCACGGTTCCCGTCTTCTGGCGGTGGCCATCGGCAAAGGTGTAATCGGCTCCGATGGCCTGGGCGTTGTCTTCGATGACGTAGAGATCGCGGGCGCGCGCCAGGGCCAGGATGGGCTCCAGGTCGCAGCTCTGCCCGAAGAGGTTGACCGGTATGACGGCCCTGGTGCGGGGCGTGAGGGCCTCGGCGATGATATCCGCCGTCACGTTGAAGGTATCGGGATCCACATCCACCATGACGGGTTTGAGCCCCAGCAGGGCGATCACTTCGGCCGAAGAGACATAGGTAAAGGCCGGCACGACCACCTCATCGCCCGGCTCCAGGCCGCAGGCCATGAGGGCGATCTGCAGGGCATCAGTGCCGTTGGCGCAGGGAATAACGTGCTTTACCTTCAGATAGTCCTCCATATGAGCCTGAAACTGCTTTACGGCGGGCCCGTTGACGAAAGCCGCCGAGCGGATCACCTCCAGCACAGCGGCATCTACTTCTTCCCGTATATGGCGGTATTGCCCCTTCAGGTCTACCATTTGTATGTTGATGGCCGTCTTGTTCATAAGCCTTGTTTTACGAGCTCAAACATACGGATTTTCAATCTCCGATTTGTGTCAAAGCCCGGTCGGCTATGTGCTGCCCTACAGCCAGGGAGGCTGTGGCTGCCGGCGAGGGCGCGTTGAGGACATTCACCACGGCGGGCCCTTCTTCGATCACGAAATCGTCGCTCAGCTCCCCCTTCCGGCTGCAGAGCACGGCCCGCACGCCGGCGCCGCCGGGCTGCAGGTGTTCGCTCCGGACGGCGGGCACCAGCTTTTGCAGCTGCCGCACGAAGGCGGGCTTGGACCAGGAGCGGTACTGCTCCATCAGCCCCTGGCGCCAGTGGCGCACAGCCAGCCTGCGGAAACCGGGATAGGTCAGCGTCCCGGCCAACTCCCGCCAGTTGACGATCGTGCGATGATAGCCCTCCCGGGCAAAAGCCAGCACGGCATTGGGCCCGGCTTCCACGCCTCCGTGGATCAGGCGGGTGAAATGCTCGCCCAGAAAGGGGAAGTCGGGATCGGGTACGGGGTAAATGAGGTGTTTCACCAGCTTGCAGCCTTCGGGGGTGAGGCTGTAGTACTCGCCCCGGAAAGGCAGGATCTGCCAGCCGTGGCCGGGCAGAGTGAGGCGGGCGATCTCGTCGGCATACAGGCCGGCGCAGTTGATGAGCAGGCGGGTGCGTATCGTGCGATCTTCGGCGATCACCTCCAGCCGGTGGTTTCGGCGAACCTCGCGCACGGCACTTCCCAGCAGCACCTGCGCCCCCCGGCTTTCGATCAGACGCCGGTAGGCCTCGGCCAGAGCGACGTAGTCCATGATGCCGGTCTGCGGTACGCGCAGGGCTGCTACCGTCCGGACGTTCGGCTCGATCGCACGGGCTTCCTCCGGGCCGATCCGGCGAATGCCCGCCAGTCCGTTGGCCCGGCCATGTTGGAGGATCGCCTCCAGGCGAGGCAACTCGGCTTCGCGGGTCGCCACGATGAGCTTGCCGCAGATCTCATAAGGCACCCCTTGTTCGTCGCAGAAAGGCAGCAGGGCCTTGTAGCCACTTATGCAATAGCGGGCTCGCAGGGATCCCGGCCGGTAATAGATGCCCGAGTGGATCACGCCGCTGTTGTGGCCGCTTTGGTGAGCGGCCACTCGGTTTTCTTTGTCCACTACGGCCAGCTTGAGGGATGGTCGCTTTTCCAGCAGCCGATAAGCCGTGGCCAGCCCCACGATGCCGGCACCTACCACCAGGACATCGTACGTTTTTGCCATGTGCAGAAGGTACGGATTGCCCCTGAAAATTCCGCTTTTCAACGCTTCCGGATGCGGAGGGATTCACCGGCCCCCTGCAGGAAATACATGCCGGCCGGCAGCCCGCTCAGATCCAGATCCAGCCATTGCCGGCCTTCTTCCAGGCGGTAGCGCTGTATCTCTTGCCCGGCGGTATCGAACAGCCGTATGATTTGGCCCGGCCGGGCAGGGCGGCCCAGGAAAAGGTCGACGGGGCCCCGGGTAGGATTGGGATAGAGGCGGGCGGGCAGTCTCTCCTCAGCGGCCGCGACACTGCGCATTGGCGAATAGGTCCAGGTGCCGTCGAAATCCACCTGCTTCAGGCGGTAGTAACTGATGCCGGCCAGGGGGCGTTCATCGCGGAAGAGGTAATCCTGAGGAACCGCGGTAGTACCCCGGCCGGCCACGCGGCCGATCTCTTCGAACTGCAAAGCCTCTCCGGCCCGCTCCAGGGCGAAGTAATCGTTGTGAATCTCCGATTCGGTGCGCCACTCCAGCAGGACTGCTCCGCTTTGCCGGATGGCCGTGAAGCGGCCCGGCTCCAACGGCCACCCCTGACCGGCACCCACCGCGACAGGCACGGACCGGGGGACCCCGCCCCGGGTGGGGCCTGTCCGGGACCCCCCGGCCCGGACGACCCCCCCCCAGCGCCCCTCCGAAATGGAAA
>JAJDFU010000622.1 GCA_020528935.1 Saprospiraceae bacterium
TTTTCAGCCACTTATCGTCATTATTCACGGTAATCCGTGAATAATCCGGGTTAACTTTTCAATGGGGAAGAGAAGCTCAAATGGTGGTTCACCTTTTAAACCCCAGAACCCTAGGAAATAAATCAGCTCAGTTAAAAACAGCCTGAATAAGATGATGGCCCACCTGCCTTCCAAAGTGCCCTCGGCAGGCAATGAGAATAAGATCCAGGCCCCCCGAACTGCCACCTGCTCCAGGCCCTTCCTGTGGAAGCTTTTTAGCGGTGGCACCGGCCGGTTCGCAAAATTCCCCAGCAAAAGATAAAAAACCAGAATCTAATTCGCTGACCTAAAGAGCCGGAAACCGACGCTGAAGTTCCTGAGGGACGGTGGGATGTAATAGGGATTGACCACCTGCAGGGAGGCGCCCGTCTGTCGACCCAAGGCCCGCCGTGGAGGAAAAGGACAAAACCAGAAGCCAGATCTTTAGGGTCACACGTATTTATTGCTCGACCCACAATAACCCGAATCGCACCATTCCCATGCATTGCCGCTCATAATCATACAGGCCCAAGCTATTGGGTTCAAACGAACCAATTAGGGCAGTATACTGAAAACACTTTAATCCATCCCTTCCAACACCGTTACCATAGAAGCTCAACTTATCGTTTGTAGAGGCCCCCGCCCAGTTATCTCTGCTTTTCTGGCTTCTCGCCGCATACTCCCACTCAGCTTCGGTGGGCAGGCGGTAGCCATTGGTGCTGGAATCCCAGCTTACATTATTCAATGGTCGCCTGCCTTGTCACTGCTTGCCGGGGACCTCATCAGGCTTGAATCCAGGAAGCAAGCCGGCCCCTGCCTTCTGAGAAGGCCCAACGGAGCGCTTATCAGGCCAAAAAGACAAGCCCGAAGGGCTGGAACAGCACCGACCCATAAGGCAATCACCGGCCCGAATACCTGCTTGCCGGGGAACTTCAATCATCGGAAAGAAAAGAAAAGCCCGGCAGGCACGCCCGCGGCACGCTGGGGTTGAATATCCTCAATGACATTTAAAGTAATCAAACGGCTCCCGGCAATCCAGGCAGCGGTAGAGGGCCTTGCAGGCGGTGGAGCCGAACTGGCTGACCATCTCGGTATGGGTGGAGCCACAATGGGGGCACTCAATGTCGGTCTCCTCGGAGAAGAGCGCGCGCTTGCTCACCGAGCCGCCCTGGGGCGGAGCGATGCCGTAGGCCTTGAGCTTGCGCCGGCCCTCCTCGGTGAGCCAGTCGGTGGTCCAGGCCGGGGAGAGGACGGTAGTGACCTTCACCGGATCGTAGCCCTTCTCCTGCAGGGTGGCCTTGATGTTGATCTCAATGGTGTTCATGGCCGGGCAACCGGAATAGGTGGGCGTGATGACGACCTCGACCAGGCCGTCCTCGTGGATGCGCACATCGCGCACGATACCCAGATCGCGCACCGTGAGTACGGGAATTTCGGGATCGGTCACCTCCTCGAGTGCGTCCCAGATGTCGGATTCGGTTATCGTTGCAGCCATAGAAGATCAAATTAATCATAAAACAAGAAAAACGCCCTGCCGGGTTCAAGGGTCCCGGCATTAAACTGACGTCCGGAACCGCTTTTCGGCCTGAAATCCGAGGTCTAAACGTCTCGCATCTAACCGTCTGCCATCTGGCAAACCTACCCCACCTTGGTCATATCCAGGTTCCGCACCATCAGCAGGTAGGAGCGGGCGAAGTCCGGGAGGTTGTCGAAGGCGAGCTGGTTGGGCCGGGGGTGAAGGCGCGGGAAATGCGCTTCGTTGGCATCGGCGATGTAGTCCAGCGCCTTGCGGATAGCCTTGCGGTTGAACTTGCCGGTACTGGGTTCGTAGTAATCCACAGGGAAGCCCAGATCCTTGAAGTACTGCGACTCCACCACCTGGAAATACAGGTGAAACAGGTCGCGATCGGGCCGGGGCAGGGCGTAGTTGAACAGGGAATAGCCCACGATGTAGTTGGGCACAGCCAGGGCGATGGTTTCGTAGCCATTCTCCTGATACCAGTCCATATTGTGCAGCTCGCCGTCCACAAAGCCCACCACCCGGTCGTGGCTCACCGGGGTGGTGATGCCGAAGGTGGACTTTACGCGGTACATTTCCCGGAAAAAATCGGCTTTGGGCCGCTCGATCAGTTTGCCCAGCTCCCGGGTCAGCAGCTGGTTCTTCTCAATCACATTGCGCTGTTCGGAGGAGAAGAACAGCCGGTTGAGCCGCTCCAGGGTTTCCATGGTATAGCCCTCGGGCTTGAGCAGGTAATCCAGCTTGTAAATGAGAGCCAGCAGCAGGTACGATATGCCGCCGGGATACTGATAGGCCTGTAGGGAGCCCTGATCGATCTCGCGCAGTACGCTGCGGATCTGCTGGTGCAGGAAGTTGTACTTGACTTCCTTTTCGGCGGGCGGAAGGTCGTCCAAATGCGCCGTATCTACGGGTTCGAGGGCCTGGAATTCCTCCAGCAGCAGGTCGTCCTGCTTGTCGGCCTGCAGGGCCACCTCCCGCAGGGCGTGGTATAGCTTGTAGGGCGAACCGTCCAGGGTGTAGGTATCGAACACAATGGTGAGCTGCTCGTCCGGATCCAGTGCAAAGCGACTGTATTTGAGCTCGAAGTTCTTCTCGATCAGGCGGCGCATGAAGCCCACCTTGAGGGCATGGGTGCGGGCGATCTTGGCTTCGGCCTTGAGCTTCTTGCGTGTGGCAAAGCCGGTGATCCGGCGCGAGCCCTGGCAGAGGGTGAATTCCAGCCGGCCGGGCTCTTCGCGGATCTGTACATTGTTCTCGGATTCGTCGCGCAGGTAGGCGAAAAAGTGCCGGTAAGAGGCCAGGTAGTGCCCCTCTTCAAATGCGGCCAGGGCGGCATTCCAGTCTTCCTGATTGGCATTTTCCTTGTACGAATCGCTGTAACGCCCGAATTTGATATCGGGAACGGAAGAAAGGGCGTCGGCTTTTTGACCAAACAGGCGATCCAGCAGGCTCATTGGACTCCATTTTTGACCGGCGAGACCGAAATTACTATTTTTTGCGGCTTAAACCGATGAACCGCTTTTGACCTCTCGATTTCACACGCCCGTTGCCCCTGCCGGTTCCCCGGAGCGCTTCGCCTACGGCACTCCGCTGCTGTGCATGGGTTCCTGCTTTGCCGAACACATGGGCCGGAAGCTGGAGGAACGGCGTTTTCAGCCCGTGACAAACCCCTTCGGCATCCTGTACAATCCGGTTTCGCTGGCGCGCGGCCTGGATCGATTGCGCGAAGGCAGGCCCTACGAAGCCCGGGCGCTTTTCCGGCACGGCGAACTCTGGCACAGCTGGGACCACCACGGCCGCTTCTCGCATCCCCGGCGGGAAAACGCCCTGCAGGGCATCAACCGGGCGCTGCAAGCCGGCCATCATCTGCTGCAACAAGCCCCCTGGTTATTGCTCACCCTGGGCACGGCCTGGGTATACCGGCTGAAGGATAGCGGCCGCATCGTGGCCAACAACCACAAGCTGCCGGCATCGGCCTTCGAAAAAGGACTGCTGCCCCTGCAGGAGGTGACGGCTGCCCTGGACAATGCGCTCTCCCTCCTGCCCGACACCCGGGTGATCCTCACCGTGAGCCCGGTGCGCCACCTGCGCGACGGCCTGGTGGACAACCAGCGCAGTAAAGCCACGCTGCTATTGGCGGCACACGAGCTGTGCCGTCGCTTCGAGCGGGTGCATTACTTCCCGGCCTATGAGCTCATACTGGACGAACTGCGGGACTACCGCTACTACGAGGCCGATATGATCCATCCCAACGCCCAGGCCGTGGATTACGTTTGGGAAGTTTTTTTGGACACCTATCTGGCTGACGAGGCCCGCAGCGCCATGCAGGCCGTAGAGCGGGTGCTCCAGGCGATCCGCCATCGCCCCCTGCATCCCGACACGGAGGCACACCGGCAGTTCTGCCGGGCACAGCTCGACCACCTCCAAAAACTGAAAAATCGATATCCCGGCCTGGACCTGACCGAATTTGAAGCAGCGTTTCAGCAGCGGTTGTCTGCTGAATAACTGACCTTGCGCAAACTCGCGAATGATGGGCAAAACAAGACCCCTGTGAAAAAGACGACAAGCCATCTCAAAATGTTTTTGATGGCGAAAAGGAGATATTTTGGTGCCAGGTTGTGCTTAAAACCGTATGAAATCCTGGAAATCCATGGCCGGGTTTCGCCGGAAACCCGGCATCTATTGAACCAAAATCCTTGACTGCGTGACAACAGTAAATACCTCCTATTGCATCACCCGTTTCAAATCCTCGTTTGCATGAAGCATCTTGTACTCCTGCTCCTGTGGATGAGCATCTCGCAGGCGCCCCGTGCACAACAGTTGATCGATCTGGCATTCCTGGAATCCATTTCCCTGCAGGAGATCCGGCTCCTCAACCCTTTTGCCCAGTACGGTTGCGATGCCTATCAGGTGCGCTATACGACCACGGACATCAACGGCCAGCTGGATACGGCTTCCGGAGCTCTTTTCCTTCCGGATGTAGGCGGGCAAGCCTATCCGCTGCTCATCTACCAGCACGGCACCCGGCGATCCAAATTTGATGTGGCTTCGAGGGGAGCGTTTGAGATCACGCCCTATGCCGCGGGCATGGGGTATATCGGACTCGCTCCCGATCTGCTCGGCTTCGGCGACAGCCGCGGCTTTCACCCCTATGTTCACGCGGCCTCCGAAGCCTCGGCCGCGATCGATATGTTGCTCGCAATAGCGGACTACCTCATCGAACAGGACATCCCCTACAACGATCAACTGTTCATCACCGGCTATTCACAGGGCGGCCACTCGGGTGCAGCCCTGCACCGGGCCATTGAGGAAGGCCGGGCCGGGGATTTCAGCGTGACGGCCGCCGCTCACATGTCCGGACCGTACAGCATTTCCGGCATCATGGCCGAGCTCATCTTCGAGGACGATGAAGAGTATTTTTTTCCCGCTTTCTTTGGCAACGCCTTTCTCAGCTACAACGAAGTTTACGATTTGTACGACAGTACCCGCCAGGTATTCCGGCAGCCGTATGCCGATATGATCGACGCTTTCTATGCCAACTGGGAGAGCGGACTCAATTCGCTCGGATTTGACTTTTTAAACGAACAACTGAAGGACAGCCTGCGGGCCAGGGAAGGCGGGGTTTTTCTTTCCGCCCTGTTTCAGGACAGCATCCGGAACATCCTCGCCAATGAACCGGATCATCCGCTCAGTCAGGCCCTGCAGGATAACGACGTATTCGACTGGGCCCCACAGGCGCCCACCCGCCTCTATTACTGCCAGGCCGATGACCGGGTTCCGTTCACCAACAGCACCCTCGCCGATTCGGTGATGAATGCCGGGGGCGCTGCCAACACCCTGGCCATGGACGTAGGCCCCACCCTAGACCACGATGAATGCGTAATTCCGGCAGGTACACAGAGGATCCTATTCATCGCGGGTTTTCAGCAGACCAACACCAAGACGCAACCGGGCCGATACGCACCAGTTAGCGCATATAAGAA
>JAJDFU010000588.1 GCA_020528935.1 Saprospiraceae bacterium
GGACAACCTGCCCATCGTCGGCTCCAAATCCCGCATCCTCTACGCCGATGCCGAGGGCCGCATCCGCATCGCCCTGGCCTTCAACGATGCTCTGGCCCGCGGCGAACTGAGCGCGCCGGTGGTGCTGGGCCGCGACCACCACGATGTCTCGGGCACCGATTCGCCCTACCGGGAGACCGCCAATATCTACGACGGTTCTAAATTCACCGCTGACATGGCAGTACATAACGTAATCGGCGATGCCTTCCGCGGCGCCACCTGGGTCTCCTTGCACAACGGCGGCGGCGTCGGTTGGGGCGAAGTGATCAACGGCGGCTTCGGCATGGTGCTCGACGGCAGCCCCGAGGCAAAGCGGCGGCTGCGCAGCATGCTCTTTTGGGATGTCAACAACGGCATCGCCCGCCGCAGCTGGGCCCGCAACCCAGGAGCAATAGACACCATCCGGCGCACTATGGAGGAATACCCGGACTTGCAGGTGACCCTGCCGCAGATGGCCGATGAGGAAACGGTACAACAGGCCCTGGAGGCCGCAAAAAAACAATTATGAGCCCAGATATAAAGACCCTGGCGGGCCGCAGCGCTCCCCTCGGCGCCACGGTGTACCAGGCTGGGACCAACTTTAGCTTGTTCACCAAAAACGCCTCAGCGGTAGAGCTGCTGCTGTTTGATGCAGCCGACCACAGCAAACCTAGCCACGTTTTCCGGCTGTCGCCGCGGGTCAACAAAACCTTCTACTACTGGCATATCTTCCTGGAAAGCGTAGGCGAAGGCCAGCTCTACGGCTGGCGCGTCTACGGCCCCTTCGCACCGGAAATCGGCTTCACCTTCGACAGCCGCAAGGTGCTGATCGACCCCTACGCCAAAGCGGTTTTTATGAAAGATTACGATCGGGAAGCTGCCTGCCTGCCGGAGGACAACACCGCCCTGGCCCCCAAAAGCGTGGTCGTTGATACCGACAACTACGACTGGGAAGGCGACCAACCGCTCAACCACCCCTACTCCCATTCCATCATTTACGAACTGCACGTCCGGGGATTTACTATGGACCCCAGCTCCGGCCTGGATGAAGGGCTGCGCGGTACCTACCGCGGTTTGATCCAGAAAATACCCTACCTGAAATCCCTGGGCATCACTTCCGTAGAGTTGCTGCCGGTGCAGCAGTTCGACCCGGCGGATGTGCCCAATGCCCACCTGACCAACTACTGGGGCTATGCCCCGATTGCGTTCTTTGCCCCGCATCACGCCTACGGCAGCACCGAAGACCCCATTGGCGTAGTCAACGAATTCCGGGACATGGTAAAGGCACTGCACCGGGCCGGCATCGAGGTTATTCTAGACGTGGTGTTCAACCATACCGGCGAAGGGAACTTGGGCGGGCCCACGCTCTCCTTTAAGGGCTTGGAAAACCGGGCGTACTACATGCTGAACAAGCAGGACTTTTCCTACCAAAACTTCTCCGGCACCGGCAATACCATGAACGCCAACCACTCCGTGGTGCGCCGCCTCATCCGCGACTGCCTGCGCTACTGGGTGGATGAAATGCACGTGGATGGCTTCCGCTTTGACTTGGCGTCTATCTTGTCGCGGGACGAGTCAGGACGCCCAGTACAGAACCCGCCCATCCTGTGGGAAATCGAATCTGACCCCGTCCTGGCACCTACTAAGATCATCGCTGAGGCCTGGGACGTACAGCAGTATCAGCTCGGCAACTTCGTCGGCGACCGCTGGGCGGAGTGGAACGGCGCTTTCCGGGACGATATCCGCCGCTTTGTCAAGGGCGACGCTGGCATGACTAGCACTGCAGCCATGCGCATCACGGCTAGCCCCGATCTGTTCAAAGAC
>JAJDFU010000351.1 GCA_020528935.1 Saprospiraceae bacterium
TCTCGCTGGCCAATTCCGCCCGGGTGTACACCAACGTGACCGTTATCGGCCGGTTCGTGACCGTGGAGCCTCTGGGCGATGCCTTGCTCGAGCGCAACTACGGCCCGGCCAACGGCAGCCTGTTCCGGGCCAGCCCCGTCAAGGAAGGCAAGGCCCCGCCCGAATGCCGAAGCAAGATCTTCGGCACCCTGCAAAAGGATAATTCCATCGCCTGCCTGAAACGCAATTTCACCGCCCTGCGCGGGCAGGACTGGTCCAGGCTGGAGCGCCTGACCCAGGTGCTCCAGGACGACCCGGAGGCGATCGAGCAGATCCTGGATGTGGATCGCGCCCTTTGGATGCTGGCGTTCAACAACGTATTGGTCAACCTGCAGAGCTATACCGGCCGCTACAGCGAGAACTACTTCCTCTACTACGATCGCGACAGCGGCACCTTCAAACCGGGGCCGGCCGATATGAATCTGGCCTTCGGAAGCTTCAAGAATACCGGAGAGGGTTCCGACCTGCGCCTCAAAGAACTGGAGACCTTGTCGCCTGTCTTGCATCAGGACAACCCGGCCAAGCCGCTGATCAGCCAGCTGCTGCAGGTGGATGCCTACCGGAAGCGCTATCTGGCGCATATGCGCACCATCGTCCAGGATTATTTCCGCACAGACCGGTACAAAGAGCGGGCCGAAGAATTGCAGCGCATGATCCGGGATGAAGCGACCCGGGGGCAGAACCCCTATTACAGCCAGGAAGATTTCAACAGCAGTCTACGGAAAGTGATCGGCAGTAAGTCCCGGATACCGGGCCTGGTATCGCTCATGGAGGCTCGTACCGATTACCTGAAGAGCCACCCGCTCCTCGCCATTGTTCCGCCTTCCATCCAGGAGGTAAGCGTTACCCGCCGGGAGCGCTTCGCCAAGGAGCGCGTCGACGAATTTGCCATTCAGGCTCGGGTAGATTTCGCACCCCGCCAGGTCCATATCTTCTACCGCTTCGACACCGATTCGGACTTTGAGCAGGCCCTCCTTGCCGACGACGGGAAGAGCAAGGACGGCGAGGCCGGGGACAACCTCTACGGCATCGTGCTGACCCCGCCTTCGGGCAAGGAATATGTAGAATACTACCTGGTGGCCGAAAACGCCAAAGCGATGAGCTTCTCTCCCGGGCACTACATGTACGAGCGCCATTCCCATACGCTCACGGAAATAAACCAGTAGAGCACCTGCTGCACCGGCAATGCGTAGATGGTGGATTTGGCTTTGCGTACGGTCAGCCAATAATACCGCTGCGGTCGCGTGTCCTTCCGTTCTCGAAAGGGCATTCCCGGGCCGGTTGCATAAAATGCCCCCTGAAATTGTGGCACTTTATGCTGAAAACCGTATAACTTACGGTTGTTTATCAAGAACGGGACAGCAGCATGCGAAGCGAATGGTTGGTTTGGGTAGGCTTGTTTTTTGCACTTCTGAGCGGGGGCAACAGTGCCGCCCAGGTGCCGGATCTCTACGCACCGGGCCGGGTGATCGAAGTGCGCATCGAAATTAACCGCCCGGACTGGCGGGACGTTCTGGATTCCCTCAAATCCGAAAAGATCAAGGACCGCATTGTGGCCGACCTCTGGGTGGATGGCGTACCGTACCGGCAGGTCGGATTGCGCTACAAGGGAAACAGCTCGTACAACAGCGTGTCCAGAAAGGGCAAAGAAAAGCTGCCTTTCAATATCAAGATCGACCACCTGCTGGACGAGCAGGCCCTGCCCGGCGGGTACACCAAGCTGAAGTTGTCCAATGTGTTTCGCGACCCTTCTTTTCTGCGGGAAGCCCTGGCGTATGAGATCGCCGGAAATTACATGCCGGCGCCCCGGGCCAATTACGCCCGGGTGTACATCAACGACGACTACTACGGGCTGTACAATTCCACGGAATCCGTGGACGAGCGCTTTCTGGAGCGCTACTTCGGCTATGGCGACGGGATTCTGTTCAAATGCGATCCCGAGTACGGCGCCGAGCGGCCCGCCCATTGCCCTGATGTAGAGGAGCGGGCCAGCCTGCGATACCTCGGGCCCGACCCCGCCTGCTATCACGGCCTGTACGAACTCAAAAGCGACAGCGGCTGGGCCGAACTCGTAGACCTCGCTCGCGCGCTCCACGAACAGCCCGATTCCATAGAGCGCTTGCTGAATGTTGACCTGGCCCTGTGGATGCTGGCCTTCGACAACTGTATCGTCAATCTGGACAGTTACCTGGGCGAGTTTTGTCACAACTACTACCTCTACCGCGACACCTTCGGGCAGTTTCACCCCATCATCTGGGATATGAACATGGCCTTCGGCGGCTTTCGACTGGACGGCCTGGGCAATCATCTCGATCTGGCAGGCATGCAGCAGCTCAGCATGTTTATCCACTACAAACAAAATAATGACGACCGCCCGCTGATCACGCAACTGCTCCGGCAGGACCTGTATCGGAAGGTGTACGTGGCCCATATCCGGACGATGCTCGAGGAGTTCTTCCTCAGCGGCCGGTTCGAGGATCGCGTGCGGGAATTGCACGACCAACTCCAGCCCCTCGTAGCCGAGGATGACAGCAAGCTCTATTCCGAAGCAGCCTTTCACCAGAACCTGACTCAAAGCACCGATGCCGACGGCGTGGAGATCGTTGGCCTGCTGGAGCTGATGAACGGCCGCGTGAAATACCTGAGCGAACACCCCCTCCTGCAGAAGCAAGCCCCCCGGATCGGGCGGGTTGGCGTAGCGGAAACCGAAAGCGGCGAGGCCTTTCGGTTTACCGCTGAAGCCGAGGGGGCCGAGCGCCTCTGGCTCATGCAGCGCGACGGTCCCTTCACCAACTTCTCCCGCTTCGCCATGGAGCCGGATTCCAAGGGGGGAGGCCGCTGGAGCCTGGTGCTGCCCGTCGCGCGCGATGCGCAGTATTACTTCATTGCGGAAGGCAAGACCCATGCCAGCCTCCTTCCGGCCCGCGCTTCATTCGAGGCCTTCACCCTGTCCGAACAACTGGAAAAGCAATAGTGCGCGCATGCCCGTGATCCGACATACGGATGCCTACCGCCCCCCTTTGTATCAGTTCAACGGTCATTTACAGACCATACTGCCTTCCGTGTTTCGCAAGGCGCCCGGGCTCCCCTACGAGCGGGAGCGCTTCATCCTGTCCGACGGCGATTTTGTGGATCTGGACTGGCTGGTAAAAAGCGGCCGGAGGCGGCTTGCCCTGCTCTCGCACGGGCTGGAGGGAAACTCCCACAAAGCCTACATCAAAGGTATGGCCAGCCTCTTTTTTCAGCGCGGCTGGGACGTGCTGGCCTGGAATTGCCGCTCCTGCAGCGGCGAACTCAACCTCAAGCCCCGCCTGTACAATCACGGGGAGATCGGCGACATCGGTGAGGTCATTCTCCACGCCCTGCGCACCCTGGATTACGAACAGATCGTCTTGATCGGGTTCAGTATGGGGGGCAATATTCTGCTCAAATACCTGGGCGTACACGGCCGGGCGGTGCCCGAACCCGTGCGCAAGGGCATTGCCTTTTCCGCACCGGTGGTGCTGCGTTCGAGCGTGGAGGCCCTCGAGCTGCCGGAAAATGCCTTTTACAAGCGGCACTTTCTGCGCCGGCTCAAGGCCAAGGTGACGGCCAAGGCCCGGCAGTATCCCGATCTGGTCGATCTGGACAAGTTCCGCCACATCGGCCACTGGAGCGACTTCGACGAGTATTTTTCCGCCCCGCTCAACGGGTACGCCTCGGCCGAGGATTTTTACCAAAAAGGCTCTTCCCTGCATTTTCTGGATGGCCTGCAGCGGCCGGCGCTCCTGGTCAACGCCTGGAATGACCCCATTCTGGGGCCGGCCTGCTATCCCGAAACCTATGCCGAGGGGCACCGTTTTCTCTTTCTGGAAGCCCCGCCCCAGGGCGGTCATGTGGGCTTCACCCTGCCGCGCCGGCCCTACACCTGGGCCGAATACCGGGCTTTGGAATTCGCGTCTTCCTGCTAAATTTGGAGAAAGCGCCTATGCGAATACTGCACAGCTCAGACTGGCACTTGGGGCAGAAGCTCCTGACCTGCGACCGGGAGGAGGAGCATCAGCGGGCCCTGGACTGGCTGCTCGATACCATTCAGCAGCAGGAGGTGGAGGTGTTGCTGGTCGCCGGCGACGTCTTCGACATCGGCAATCCGGCCAACTCGGCCCGCCGCATGTACTATCGCTTCCTCACCCGGCTGATGAAAACCGCTTGCCGGCAGGTCGTCATTACGGGCGGCAATCACGATTCGCCTTCCATGCTGCAGGCGCCCCGGGAGCTGCTGCGCCACTTCAATATCCACGTACTGGGCGAGGCTGGCGCGCAGGTGGAAGAGGAGGTGATCCCCCTGTACGACGAGTCCGGCCGCCTGATGGCCGTGGTCGGAGCAGTGCCTTTCCTGCGGGATCGCGACCTCAAGTACAGCATAGCCGGCGAGCGCAGCGAGGAGCGCATCCGGCGTCTGCGAGCGGCGCTCGCCCGGCACTATCGCGAGCTGGCGGAAGCTATGCAGCCCTTTGCCGGGCAGGGGGTGCCCCTCCTGGCCATGGGGCACCTCTATGCCGGCGGCACCTACGCTTCGGCTCGGCAAGACAACATCTACATAGGCGATACGGAAAATATCCGGGCCGAGGACTTTCCGGATCTTTTTGATTACGTAGCCCTTGGCCACCTGCACCGCCAGCAGAAAGTGGGCGGGCAGCCCCACATCCGGTACAGCGGCTCGCTCATCCCCCTGAGTTTCAGCGAGACCAAGGACGAGAAGGGCGTGCTGTTGCTCGACTGGCAAGAGGACGGCTGGCATGCCATTCAGTTCCTGGTCGCTCCTACCTTTCGCCGGCTGAAGACCGTCAGCGGGAGTCCGGAGGAGGTGAAGGGCAAATTGCTGGCTTTCGCCGGGCGCGGCCAACGCGAGCTCACTCCCTGGGTAGAAGTGTTGGTGGATACGGACCGCCTGCTGCCGCAGTTTGATCAGGAACTGCGCGAGTTGGTGGCAGACTACGACCTGCAGCTGCTCAAGATCCGGCTGCGAAAGGCTTATGCCGGCGAAGAAGAAGAAGCTGAAACCGTCCAACTCAAGGACCTGAGCGTGCAGGAGGTCTTTCGGCACCGCTGCACCGCTGCAGGCATATCGGGGCCGGAACTGGAAGAACTGGAAACCACTTTTGGCGAGCTCTGTGCATGGGTTCGCGATCAGGAAGGGAGAGATTAAACGAGTATCGAATTTATGCGCATTCGCAGTCTGCGATTTCAAAATATCAATTCACTGAAAAGCAAAGCCCCGCTGGAGATCTCCTTAGTGCAGGGGCCGCTGGCGAGAACGGGCCTGTTTGCGATTACCGGCGATAGGGGCTCCGGAGAGACCACCTTGCTCGGTGAGCTCACCCGAGGGCGGTACGGGCGAACACCCCGCATTCGGGACGCGCAGGGGAAGGGCCACAGACGGGGGGCGACCGGGGCCACGGCAGAGACAGAAAA
>JAJDFU010000177.1 GCA_020528935.1 Saprospiraceae bacterium
CATCAATGAAGCCCGGCTTCGAGCTTTCCGGGTAGATGAGATCATGACGCGCGACCTCATCTTCGTCAAACCTAAAGACAGTTTGCGGAAGGTTGTGAATTTGCTCCTCCAAAACCGCTTCCACGCCGTGCCCGTAGTTGAAAACGATGAACTCAGAGGCATCATCACCACCTTTGACCGGCTTCGCAAGTTAGCCACCGACTGATGCCCGACGGGCCTGCTTCCCTCTTGGCTAGGGCTCCAGCAAGGCCTTGATGCGTTGGTAGTCCTTTTCGTTTCGCTCCTGACCGCGGCAGCCGAGCTCTTCGGCCTGGGCTTCGATCTTTTCTACCCGGTTGCCGGGATCGGGATGCGTACTCAGAAAAGACGGCGTGGACGCCTGCCCTTCGATCTTGCGGAAAAAGCCGGCAGCCCCCGCTGCATAGTAGGGCGTTTCACACAAAAAGATCACGGAGTACTTATCGGCTTCGGTCTCGTGCCCCCGGCTGAAAGACAGGGACAGCAGGCCAGTAGCCAGCTCGCTTACCGTCCCGGGGTCGATGCCTGCGGCGCCCGCTGCCAGCGAGGCTGCAAAAGAGGCACTGTACACCTTGGACAACTGGCGGGTGGAATGGCGCAGGGCCGCATGGGCGATTTCGTGCCCCAATACGCCGGCCAGCTGGTCTTCGGAATCCAGGAAGGCGATCAGGCCCGAGAACACGTAAATGTAACCGCCGGGCGTCACAAAGGCGTTGAGGGTTTCCAGGTCGTCGATGATCTTCAGTTCCCAGCTGAATGCATCGCGATTGGGGACCTTCCCGGATTCGAGGATGCGGTCCCGGATATGGCGGACGTACCGGTACACTTCTTCGTGGCCCCGTTCGGGAAGGATGGCATATTGTTGTTCGACCTGAGCTTTCACCTGCGCGCCCAGTTTCTTGTCCTGTTCTACAGAAAAGAAGTTGAATCCGCCTTTGGTCGTCGAACAGGCCGGCGAGCCGAGCATCACCAGGAGGGGGAGCAAAGCCGGAAAAAGTCGTTTAGCAATGGCCAATATGTTCATAGACAGCAGGTTCAAGGTCTCAAAACGAGGGAACGATCAGCTGAACAAGATTTGCGGATCGCTAGCTGCAAATATAGCGCAGTACCCTTTTGTGAAGCCCTGTAAGCCCGGTGCGCTGCCACATTGCATTTGACTTCCTTTCCCATCCCTGCATCTTTTTTCCTCGAGCTTTTTTGCGGGTTCAAGGATGACCTGCCTGCCGTGCCTTCGGCAGGTGAACGGCAAGCGGGAATGGCCCTATTCTTTAGAAGCGGTAAAACCGGGATTACGCGCTTGAAGAAGACTACCGCTTTCACTTTGATTATTCGAACCCATAGGGAAGCGGTATGCGACGGTATAACGCTCATTCCCGGTACAGTGGTACGCCTTGCAGGGCGGAACACGCGCGCAGAAAAGCCGTGGTATCCCGGATATCGGTATACAGGGCCCGGTCCTGATGCAAGGGGGCAATCTGCTGGCGGTACCGGCTCAGCAGGTTTTCCAGGGCGGGGGAGGTCTGGCCCGGGCGCCTGAACTCCATGGCCTGGGCGGCGGTCATCCACTCGATGGCCAGAATGCGCTCGGTGTTTTGCACGATGCGATAGGTGCGCGTGGCGGCATTGGCGGCCATACTCACGTGATCTTCCTGCCCGTTACTGGTCACGATGGAATCCACGGATGCCGGCGTGCAAAGTTGCTTGTTCTGGCTCACCATGGCTGCGGCGGTGTACTGGGGGATCATGAGCCCGGAGTGCAGGCCGGCTCCGGGCGTGAGGAAAGCGGGCAGGTCCCGCGTGCCGGAGAGCAGCTGATAGGTGCGTCGCTCGGAGATGCTGCCCAGTTCGGCCAGGGCCAGGCTGAGGTAATCCAGCGGGAGGGCCAGGGCCTGGGCGTGGAAGTTGCCCCCGGAGAGGATGAGGTCTTCCTCCGGGAAGATATTGGGGTTGTCGGTAACGGCATTGATCTCTCTCAGGGCGGTGCCTTCCACATGGCGCAGGGCATCGCCGCTGGCGCCGTGCACCTGGGGGATGCAGCGAAAGGCGTAGGGGTCCTGTACATAGGGCTTTTTTCGATGGCTGAGAGGAGAGCCCTTGAGCCACTGCCGGATGAGCGCTGCCGAGCGTTCCTGGCCCCAGTGTGGCCGGATGCGTTGCAGCTGGGGATGGAAAGGAGCGGGGCTGCAGTCGAAGGCATCCAGGGAGAGCGAAGCTGCGGCGTGCGCCAACTGCCAGAGGTAGCGGGCCTGCAGCAGGCACCAAGCGGTGTAGGCCGAGGAGAATTGGGTGCCGTTGAGCAGGGCCAGGCCCTCCTTGGAACGCAGCGGCAAGGGGGCTATGCCCAGGCGCTGCAGTGCTTTTCGGGCCGGCATGGGTTCGCCCTTCAGCACCACTTCGCCTTCTCCGAGAATGGGCAGGCTGAGGTGGGCCAGGGGGGCCAGATCGCCGGAAGCGCCCAGCGACCCCAGCTCGTACACTATGGGTAGCAGATCGGCATTGTAAAAATCCAGCAAGCGCTGGACCAACTCCGGGCGCACGCCGGAATAGCCTTGCACCAGGCTCTGGATCTTCAGTACAAGCATGAGGCGAACGATGGGGGCGGGTACCTGGGCGCCCTGGCCACAGGCGTGGGATCGAACGAGGTTGTGCTGCAGTGCTTCGGTCTCTGCTGCCGAGATGCGGATGTTGCAAAGGGCGCCAAAGCCGGTATTGATGCCGTAGTACAAGCCATCGGAGCGGTTGAGCTTCGCATCCAGGTAGTCGCGGCACCGCCGCACGCGATCGGCTGCCGCGGGCGACAGGGCCAGGGTGCCTCCTCCGTCCAGAAATTGGTTCAGGTCTTCCAGGTGCAGCGGGCGGCCGGGGTCGAGGGTGTAGGTAGCAGTCATGGGCCATGGAGCTTTCACCGGCCAAAATAAGGTTTCGACGGGCAATGGCGCGAGGGAATGCACCGGCCGTTAAACTTGCGTTAAATCCAGAAACCGTCAAACGCCAGCTGACGGCCCGCCGTCCTTTCAAGGAATCCTTACATTTACCCTCAATTGGGTTTTTTATCCCGAAGTACATCACAAAACCTGTACCAAACTGAACAAAACCATGGCAACACTACTGAAGAAGTCGTTCTTTCTGCTTGCCCTGCTGGCAGGCACCAGCTTAACGGCCAGTGCTCAGCGCATTGCGTATGTAGATATCCAAAAAGTATTGGCCGAGATACCCGCCTATCAAAAAGCCCAGGAGGAAATTGATCGCATTGCCCAGGCCTGGCGCCAGGAGATCAATCAGGAGTACGACAAGATCAAGAGCCTGTACAACGAATACCAGGTAGAGCAGGTACTGCTCAGCGATGAGGCACGCCGCCAAAAGGAAGAGGAGATCATGAACCGGGAACAGCAGGTGCGCGACCTGCAAAAGAAGCGCTTCGGGCCGGAAGGCGATCTGTTCAAGCGCCGGCGCGAACTGGTTCAGCCCATTCAGGACCGGGTGTATTCGGCTATTGAAGATTATGCGGAGGATCGCGGCTTCGACTTCATCTTCGACAAATCCGGCAACGCCAGCATGATATACACCAATCCCGAGTACGACAAAACCGAAGATATCATTCGAAAAGTGAAATAAGCGATCGAAAAGGCGTAATTTTGCCGCCGCATTTGGATACAAAACATCCAAACCCATCTTTCATTCGATCAAACAAGTGTATCATCATGAAAAAGAGGGTTTATTGGGGCGCCCTAGTTTCGGCGCTTTTAGTTCTTGGAACAACCATCAGCGTGCAGGCGCAGAAGTTTGGATACGTCAACTCGGATGCCGTGCTCGCCGCTATGCCGCAAGTCAAGCAGGCCGAAGCCAACCTGGATGCCCTGCAGCAGCAACTGCAGAAAAAAGGCCAGAATATGGTGGAGAAACTGCAGCAGGACTACATGCAGATCCAGAAAAAAATTGAGCAGGGGGAGCTTTCGCCCAAACAGCAGGAGGAAGAGGCCCAAAAACTGGAAGAGCGGCAAAAAGAAATTGCCGATTTCGAACAGGACATGATGTCACAGGTGCAGGAGAAGCGCCAGGAGCTGCTGGAGCCCATTCTGGAAGACGTCAATCAGGCTATCCAGGATGTAGCCAAAGAGGAGGGGTTCCAATTCGTCTTTGACTCCACCATCCTGCTCTACGCGGAGGATTCGCAAAACCTCACCAACAAGGTCAAGGCCAAATTGGGCCTGGAGAATTGAACCCCGCCGCTGCGCACCAACCCATTGGGATCTTTGACTCCGGCATAGGCGGCCTGACCGTCGCCCATGCCGTAGCCAAAGCCTTACCCCAAGAGCAACTCATCTATTTTGGCGATACGGCTCATCTGCCATACGGCGACAAGTCGGCCGACGCCATCCGCTTCTATTGCCTGAAGATCGCCAAGTTTCTCCTGGACCGGGGCTGCAAAATGATCGTCGTGGCCTGCAATTCGGCCTCCTCGGCCGGGTACGAAGTGCTGCTGGAGTTTTTCCGCGAACAGGCCCTTTTCGTAAATGTGGTGGATCCGCTCGTGGAGGCCGCATCCCGCCTGGGGCTGGATCGCGTAGGTGTTATCGGCACCAAGGCGACGATCCACTCCAGGGTGTATCAGAGCCGACTGGCCCACGCCCGGCCGGAAATGGAAGTAGGCGCCCTGGCTACGCCGCTGCTGGCTCCCATGATCGAGGAGGGCTTCGTACACAACCGCATCAGCAAGGTCGTGCTGGACACCTACCTGTCGGATCCCGTGCTCCGGAACATCGAGGGCCTGCTGCTGGCCTGTACGCACTATCCCCTCATCAAAGCGGATATCCGGCAGTGGTTTCGCCATCCTGTACACATCCTGGACAGTACCGATGTGGTGGTAGACATCGTGCGCCAGAAACTCGAGCAACGCGCCTTACTGAGCGACCATTCCCCTTCGGAGGCCCACCGCTTCTACGTCTCGGATTATACCGAAGCCTTTGAAAAGGCCACCAAGCTCTTTTACGGTGCTAGGGTGCACCTGGAGGAAGTGCCCATTTGGTAGGTTTTTGACCATGCGCTTTCTACAGCACGCCCTCACCCCAGCTGGAAGCGGATGTACTTGATCGTACGGCCTTCGGCCAGGTGCTGATGCTCGTAGTAGGTCCTGATGTCCAGGTCCGGCCAGGGCAAGGGCCGGCTGTGGATGTCTTCTTCGGCACACACCAAACCGGCCTGAGGATGGTCGCGCAACACGTCCAGGGTGAAGTGATACAGCAGTTCGTTGTCGGTTTTGAGGTGAACCTGGCCGCCCGGCTTCAGAAAATGGCGATAGGTATCCAGGAAACGCCCTGAAGTGAGGCGGCGGTTCGCCTTGCTCTTTTTCAGAAAGGGATCGGGGAAGGTGATCCATATTTCGTCCACCTCGCCGGAGGTGAAAAAGCGCCGGATGTGTTCGATGCGCGCGCGCAGGAAGGCCACATGGAGAAGCTGTTGCTGCAGGGC
>JAJDFU010000530.1 GCA_020528935.1 Saprospiraceae bacterium
ACTTCCTTCCCGAGTTTGTCTGTGGCACCGGCGTGCTGCACCACGGGGACGATCTGCCCGCCGTGAGTCAGACCCTGCACGAGCTGGGCGGTCCGGACACCCACTCCGGCTTTATCGAGCCCCAGTCCGGCAACCCCTTCATCCAGTTGCTGCGCCGCCTGCGCAAACAGGTAGATCCCGCCTATTCCGAGGATCAGGTGTTCTTCACCCGCAACGAGCTGCGCGAACTGTTCGAGAAGCACGGCTTCGAGGTTGTAGAAGTGTGGCATCAGGGTTATTTTTCCACGCCCGTCGCCCAGGTGATGCTCAAGCCTCGCTTCCTGTTCATGCCTTACGCCCGGGCAGCCGTTTGGCTGGACCGGGCCATTCAGCGCCGGTTCAGCTCCCCCCTGGCCTGGAACCTGCTGGTCATTGCCAAAAGGCCCGCATGAAACGACTGTTTTCATTCAAGTACTTTCTCTACCTCGCGCTGCTCTTTCTGCTCATCTACCTGGTCCGGGAGCAGCGGTTTGCCAACCTGGAGGTGTTGCACTGGCCCAGTCTGCTGCTCTCCCTGCTCCTGCTGTTCGGTGGTTTTGCCCTGTTGGCCGTAGTTTGGCATCGCAGCCTGGAGGGCCTGGGCGGAGTGTCTTTCCGCCACGCCTTCAGCAGCCTCAACCTGGGATCCATGGGCAAGTACATTCCCGGCAAGGTGGCCACCCTGCACGGCATCAGCGCCTATCTGTACGAGCGCCTGCAGCTGAGCCGCAAGCGAACGGCCCTCCTGTTCGTACAGTTCAACCTGGTGTACGTCCTCACAGGCTTCCTGGCCGGGGGGGCCCTGCTCGCCCAGCTGGATGTACAGCAGCGCTATTGGTATGCCCTCTGGGCCGGCTTGCTGCTGGTTTTTTTCATCGGCTTTCGCCCCATCATGAAGGTGCTCTTCCGGCTGCTTACGCGACTGTGGCCCCGCTTTTCGATGGATGCCCCGCTGCCGCGCTTCGGCCTCTGGAATGCCGGCCTTCTGCTGGCCGTATGGCTCCTCTGGGGGCTGGGGTTCCACTTGCTGGCGCTGGCTCTCAGCCCGGACGCTCCCGGCTGGGGAAATGTATTCAGTTTTCCCTTTGCCGCTGCGGCCGGCAACCTGGTGATCATCGCGCCGGGCGGCCTGGGCGTGCGCGAAGGCCTGCTCACCTACGTGCTTCGGGGGCAGGGCATGCCCGGCGAAACGGCCCTCACCCTCTCGCTGGCCTCCCGCATGTGGTTTCTCCTCGGCGAGCTGAGCGCATTCGCACTGGCTCTCCTCTGGATGCGGCGCAAGCCCTAATCGGGCCGCCAGGCTTCCCACTGCCTCCTCAGCAGTTTGCCCAGGCGATTCCGCTGACTGATGCCGATCAGGGCCACGATGAACGGCAGGAGCCAGATCACGCGATTTTGGTAACGCATAGCACCGTTGGACAGCCCGCCGCAAACGGCTGCGTTGAACACCAGAACCAGCGCGACCAAAACCAGTGCACGGACCAGTTGCCCGGGTATGGGACGGGCCCAGTGCGGCCGGAATGCAAAGGCCAGTACCAATAAGAAACAGCCGTACACCAACAGGCGCTGGCGATTGTTCAGAAAGGTGTAATCCATGGCCCTGCGCCATTGCCTGGCCACTGACAAGGGAAAGGTTTCGTGCTCGAAATACTGCTTGATGGGAGGATAGCTGGGAGACCCCTCTTGTTGCGAAGGCGTATTCCCGGTATCGAAATTGAAAAACTGATGGAAGGCACCAGTGAACAGGCTCTGCACAAACAATCTGGAATACCTCGGATCGGCGAGAATCTCGTCAATGAGGGCCTGATGTGCTTCCTGATCCTGTTTGCTCCAGCCCCCTGTCCGGTAAATGG
Organism: Saprospiraceae bacterium; assembly: GCA_020528935.1. Taxonomy (GTDB): domain Bacteria; phylum Bacteroidota; class Bacteroidia; order Chitinophagales; family Saprospiraceae; genus JAJDFU01. Next base: position 1,872 of record JAJDFU010000530.1, read on the forward strand.
GGCTTTGGGGATCCCACCAGTACGATACCGGCAGCTCATCCCGGTACGGACAGAGGAAATAAGTGCTGTCGTCCGCACAGTTCTCGCGAAGGAATTTGGGCAGGATGCCCACGTAGTTGAGCTGCCCCATGAAAAAAATAGGTGAACTGCGCGAAGTGGTGAACCCCACGCCATAGGCCGCGTGCAAACTGGGCAGGGCCAGCCAGGCGGCTCCCACCAGGCCAAGTGCCCAGATCGCGCGCAGCGGCGCGGGGTTCCAGCGGCCATCCTGCCATCGCCGGACGAGCCAGATGGCCAGAAATGCCAGCCCGGTAAACAGGTAAATGACCAGGTGAGACGTATGGGAGATAATCGCCCATACTGCGATCAGACTGAGGTAAATACCCTCCCACACCCGCAAACTGCGGCCGTGGAGAAGAATGCAAAGCGCAAGGGCCGCCATGGAGGTGAAAACGTCCGGCATCAGCTGTGAAGTACGGATAGATATGCCGGTGCACCACACCAGGAAAAACAGCACGGCCAGATGCAGGAGATCTACCGGCTTGCCCGCTCCCCTGGGATTGAAATGCTTCAAAAACAAGTACGTCAAGGAAGACAGCAGCAACCCCTGTGCGATAATCACATACCACAGCGAGGTGGCCAGGCTGCTGTGGCGAAGAAACAGCCCGTAGGGCATCGGCCGGTTGTAGATGGATACTTTTCCGGTGAACCCCTCCAGGATATACTCCCCCGTATCCGAATAAACAAAAGGAAACCCGTTGTAAAACGCCGCCGAACAAAGCAACAGGCCGCCCAGGATCCAGCTGGCCATGGCACGCAGGGTGGTGTTTTTCATAGGCCAAGAGTCAAGTGATAAAAACAGGTGGCATCAACCGGCTAATAAAACGAAAAAAGAGGGAAGCACGCGCGCAGCGGGCCCTAAAGAAAAGTTTTTGTAGAAAAAGAATATTGCTATCTTTTCCGACAGCATTGCTATTCTTTTTCATCAGTCATTTTATCATCCTATGCTACCGAATACTATGAAAGCCGCCGTGGTGCACAAATTCGGCGCCCCGCTGCAAATCGAAGAAATGCCCGTTCGCCGTCCGGAGGGGCATGAAATTCTGGTCAAGGTCGTTGCCAGTGGCGTGTGCCATACGGATCTGCACGCCGCCGAAGGCGACTGGCCGGTCAAGCCCAAGCTGCCGCTCATCCCCGGACACGAAGGGGTGGGCTATGTGGCGGCTGTGGGTTCAGAAGTGAAGCACGTCAAAGAGGGGGATGCCGTGGGCGTGCCCTGGCTGCACAGCGCCTGCAGCTTCTGCGAACACTGCATTACCGGCTGGGAGACCCTCTGCGAAAGCCAGCAAAACACCGGCTACGGGGTGGACGGCGGCTATGCCGAATACGTGATCGCCGACTCCCGTTATGTAGGCCACCTGCCCAAAGACGTCAACTTCCTCGAAATAGCCCCCATTCTTTGTGCCGGAGTGACCGTGTACAAAGGCCTGAAAGAAACCGACACCAAGCCGGGCGAATGGGTCGCCATATCCGGCATAGGCGGGCTTGGCCACGTGGCCGTGCAGTACGCCAAGGCCATGGGCATGCACGTAGCCGCCATCGACGTAGCCGACGACAAGCTGGAGCTCGCCAAAAAACTCGGCGCCGATCTGGTGGTGAACGCCAAGGAAACCGATCCCGGCACGTACCTCAAAAAGGAAAGCGGAGGCGGCATGCACGGCGCACTGGTCACGGCCGTTTCCACCCAGGCCTTTTCGCAGGCCATATCCACACTGCGACGCAAAGGAACCCTGTCCATGACCGGCCTTCCGCCGGGAAGCTTCGACCTGCCCATCTTTGAGACGGTGCTCAACCGGATTACCATTCGCGGCTCCATTGTGGGCACGCGCAAGGACCTGCAGGAATGCCTGGATTTTGCCACCGAGGGCAAGGTAAAATCCACGGTGGCCCCGGCCGCCCTCGAGGACATCAACCAGGTGTTCGACCGCATGAAGGCCGGGCAGATCGACGGCCGCATTGTACTCGACATTACCGGGGAGGCTTGATTTGGCCGTTTCCTTCGAGCGGGGCGGGCCGTGCCGGACAAAAGCCCGCTCGGGCCGTGTAGTCCGGCACTACGGCTGGCCTGCCAGGGCCTTGGCAGCAGGTACTTCAATCAACGGCAAGTGCACCTCGAAGGTGTCTTCGGTTTCGGAAATGACCACTTTCCGGTCGGTGAAGAAAGCGTAGCGGTGGCGTACGTTCTCCAGCCCCACGCCCGTAGAGGGCTGGCTCTGGTGCTTGCGCTGCAGCTTATTCCGGATCACGAGATGACTGTGGTCCACACTCAGGGAAATGGCGAGCGGCTGATCGGCCGAGATGATGTTGTGCTTGATGGCATTCTCGAACAGCAATTGCAGGGAAAGCGGAACGATGCGGGTGGAACGGTAGACTTCCGGAATGTCGATGTCAACCTGTAGATTCTCTCCGAAACGCTCTTTGAGCAGAAAGACGTAGGAATCCAGGAACCGCAATTCCTCTTCCAGCGAAATGAGCTTCTCGCTGCGGCTCTCCAATACATAGCGATACACCTTGCTGAGCTTTTGTACGAATTGTACGGCCTTGGGTGGATCCTCCGGGATGATGTAGGTAAGGGTGTTGAGGCTGTTGAATAAGAAATGCGGATTCACCTGGCTGCGCAAGCCCTCCAGCTGCGACTCCACCGTCTCGCGCCGGAGCTGCTCCGCCTCCAGCACACTGGCCTTCCAGCGGAAAAACAGAAACGTACCCTCATAAATGGAGGTGATCAGTGCGGTAGTTACCAGTCCGGCCGCAGTGTAGCGAATGAGCATCGCAGCGGATTCGCTTTGGCCTTCCGGCACCAGGGCCTCTTCCACCGCACAGCCTATCCGGTCGATGATAAAGTAAGTAATCAAAATGCCCAGGGTGCTCAGGATAATCCGTTTTCGGATTTGATCCGGTTTGGGAAATTGCAACCGCAGCCGCATGATGATCTCCCGCACGGCCAGCCAGATCGTGCTGCAGTAAAACAGGGAGACCCCAAACCTGATCCATTCGGGCCCCTCGCCATCCAGGATCATATCCGGAAAGAAAATGAAAGGCATGGAAAAGGCGACCACCGGGATGCCAACGAGCATAAACCAGCGGTCGTCAAAGCCAATGGCGTGGATGAGTCGTTCGCGGCGCGTCATAGTCTAAAAGTACGGAATTTGAAGAACAGCGGATGGAGTGGACCGGGACCCTGAATGGCGGGCGGATCCGAAAGACCATTCCGCCATCCATCCAAAACCCCGGCCGTTCGCACTAAAACTGGATCCGGTACAGCAGATCGGGGAAAAAGCCGTTCTGGTACACGTTGTTGATCTCTCCGGTTGATTCGTTGAAGCGCTGCACGAAGATGTTGTCGCGATTCGTCAGGTTCTGCAGTTCGATGAAAAACTGCTGGGATAGACGCTTTTTCTTGCTGTTGCGATGAAAGCCGAACTTGAGATCCCAGCGGAAGTAAGGATCCTGCCGAGGGCTGAAGGCTACTTCCTCAATCAACATCTGATGGCTGCCCCTCTCGAGGGCCCCAAGTCCGTGGGGCGGGAAAATACTCCGCCGGGGCCAGGGGA
>JAJDFU010000241.1 GCA_020528935.1 Saprospiraceae bacterium
ACCACGACCGGGAGCCGGATCTAGCTGCAGAATGGACGGTGGTACGCGCAAGCCTCCTGGCTGCGGGGTTTGCCTTGCTGGTCCTGGGCCTTGCTCTCCGGGGGCCCTCATCCCGGCCTAGTCGTTAATTTCCTCCAGGCCGTCCAGCACCCAGGGCATGAGCTCCGATACGGTGGGGTGCACCAGCACCACCTCGCGGTAGCGCCGGCAGGGTATCCGGCTGTGCATGATGGCCGCAAACATGTTGATGATCTCGTCGCCGCCGGGGCCCAGGATCGCAGCCCCAAGGATCAAATCCGTATCGGCGTCCACCAGCAACTTGGCAAATCCCTGGGTCTCTCCCATTTCCTTGGCCCGGCTGATCTCGCTCATGGGGCGTATGGCCTTCAGCACGCGCTTGCCGGAAGCCCGGGCAGCTTTCTCGCTCAGTCCCACCCGCCCCAGCGGCGGGTCGGTGAACAGGGCGTAAACGGGTATGCGGTCGGACAAGCTGCGCGGCCCCCCGAATAGATGGTCCAGCACGATCTCGGCGTCGTTCACCGAGGTGTGCGTAAAAGCTCCTTGCCCGTTGATATCGCCCAGGGCAAATACGCCTTCCACGTTCGTTCGGCAGTAGTCATCCACCTCGATGTAGCCGCGGCTGTCGGTCTGTATGCCGGCAGCTTCCAGCCCGAGCCGTTCGGTATTGGGGCGCCGGCCGGAAGCGATCAGCAGGTGTGTGCCTTCCAAGGCTTCCGACCCCTGTTCGGTCTCTACCCGCAGGATTAGCCGGTCGTTTTGTCGGCTTACCTCCCGGGCGGTGGCCTTGCACAAAATGCGCACGCCCTCCCCTTCCAGGATCTCCTGTACGGCTCCGGCCACATCGGCATCTTCGCGCGGCATCACCTGGGCATCGCGCTGCACCACGGTCACCTCCGAACCGAAGCGGCGATAGATCTGGGCGAACTCCATGCCGATATAGCCGCCACCCACGATGAGCAGATGCCCGGGCCGTTCCTCCAGGTCGAGCAGGCCGGCGCTGTCCATCCAGGGCACTTCGGCTATGCCCTGAATAGGGGGTACGAAGGGATAGGTGCCCGCATTGATGTAGATGCGCTTGCCCTCGATAGCCTCTTCGCCCACGCGCAAGATATGGCTGCTCGCAAAAGAAGCCCATTCCCGGATGAGCGTTACGTTGTCCGTGGATTCCATCCATTCGGTCAGTCCGTTGCTCCCGGCCCGGCGGATCTCGTTCATGCGGGCCCGCACGCGGGCGTAGTCCAGCCGGATGGGGCCGGAACGGAAGCCGAAAAAGTCGCCCCGGCCGGCTTGGTGGATGGCCCTGGCGCTGGCGACCAGGGTTTTGGTGGGGGTGCAGCCGTAGTTCACACAGCTGCCGCCCACCCGGGCGCCTTCGATCACGGCGATAGTGTCGCCGGTGGCAATAAGCCTGCCCAGGAGTGTACCCGTGGCCTGGCCGGTTCCGAGAATGATGTGGTCGTAGGAGGTCATAAAAGTTGGGTTGGCGCGGGTCGTTTCCGGGCGTGAAAAGATGAAAGAACGGGGCAGGCAGCAGTCTTTATCCGGCCTTCATCTGATCCCGGGCAATCTGCAAAATCGCCCGTTCTGCTGCATCGGCCTGTTGGGCCATTTGCTTTCCTTTTTCCATCACCTGCTGTACAAATGCCCGGTCTTCCAGATCGGGCACGTTGGTCTGTACATTCAGCCAGGCGCCTTGTATGGCGGCCCGGGCACAAAGGGCGCCCACGCCGGCATCGGAAGCGGAGTTGGGGTTGCCGCTTTCGGCCATGGCCTTCAGCAGTTCGAAGGACTCGAATGCCGTCTCCATCACCTGCAACGGCACTTCGATGGCGTATTTGGTCGCTTCCTGTATGGCCTTATGGCGGGCGGCTTTTTCCTCCGCTGTGTCTTTGGGCAGGCGCACCGCAGCGATAATGGCGTTGAAGGCGCGGGTGTCCTCATCCACCAGGGCCAGCAACCGGTCCTTGACGGCCTGCCCCCGGGCGGCCCATTCGCCAAACTCCTGCCAGCGCTGGTCCCAGGCGCGGCGATGAGCAGAGAGGTTGGCTACCATGGTACCCAGGGAGGCGCCCAGGGCCCCCACATAGGCGGAGATGGAGCCGCCGCCCGGCGCTACGCTCTCGCTGGCCGTCTCGTTGGAAAACTGCCGCAGGTTCATCGCCAGCAGGGGATCGGTGCGCTGTGCGCGCAGCTGGTATTCGATGATCTTTTTGTGCGGGTCAAAGGGGCCCAGTTCGTCCAGGCCCATGGATTTCACGGCAATGTGGATGAGCTCCTCCTCCGATACACCGGTGGAGCGGCGCTGCTTCTCCAGAAAAAAGCGGCCCGCATCCAGCATGACCTGCAGGGGCACGAGGCCTACCAGCTCGGAGCCCGTCACCCGCATGCCGCGGGCAGTGGCCCGCTGGCGCGTGGTTTCGAAGGCAATGTGCAGGGGTGTGTCCCTCACGTTGGTGATGTTCATGCTGATCTGGGCGATGCCGTATTCCTCGATGTACCAGCCAATAGCTTTCACGCCTTTCAGCAGGCCGGGTTCGCGCACGGGCTGGCCTTGCTCGTCTTGGACGATGGGGCCGTTGAGGGGATCGCCTGCTCGCTTGATGCGCCCCTTTTCGCGAATGTCGAAGGCCACCGAATTGGCCCGGCGGGTGGAGGTGGTGTTCAGATTGATGTTGTAGGCGATGAGGAAGTCGCGCGCGCCGATGGCAGTGGCGCCGGCCTGGGCGTGGAAGGCGGCCGGGCCGAAGTCGGGCTTCCAGTCCGGATCCTCCAGTTTGGCAGCCAGGCCTTCGTACTCTCCGGCCCGCACCGTGGCCAGATTGCGCCGCTCGGGCCGGCTGGCGGCGTTTTCGTACAGGTATACCGGAATGTCGAGTTCTTTACCCACCCGCTCGCCCAGCTTCCGGGCCCAATCTGCTGCCTCCTCCATGGTCAGGCCCGACACGGGAATGAGAGGACAAACGTCTGTAGCACCCATGCGCGGGTGCTCTCCCTGATGCTGCCGCATATCGATCAGCTCGGCGGCTTTCCGGATTGCCTGAAAAGCAGCTTCGATCACCTGCCCGGGCGGTCCCACAAAGGTGACCACGGTGCGGTGAGTGGCTTTGCCGGGGTCCACGTCCAGCAGGAGGACGTCTTCCACGGCTTTGATGGTGTCGGTGATTTGCCGGATAACGGCCGGGTCGCGGCCCTCGCTGAAGTTGGGCACGCACTCGAGTACGGGTTGCATAGGTGAAGGGTTTGTGCGAAGGTCAGAAAAGATCGGGACTTGAAAAACGGCTACAAACTGCTCAGCACGGCCAGGGCCTGCGGATGTTGCGGCTCCAGGGCCAGTACCCGCTCCAGCAGGGTCCGGGTCGCGGCTGCATCGCCCTGCAGGCGCCGGATGGCCGCTTTGTTGAGCAGGGCCTGCACGTAGTCGGGATTCAGCGCAATGGCCCGGTCGTACAGGGCTTCGGCCCGGCCGTACCGGCCTTCCAGGGCGTTGAGGTAGCCGAGATTGGTAAGAGCCACTTCGCGCTTGGCGTCTTCCTGTAATACGAAGGCCAGCACTTGTTTGGCGCGTTCGTATCTTTTGAGTTGGATCAGCACCGCCGACAGCTTTTCCCGGAAATCGAGGTAGAGCGGCAGCTCGCTTACGGCACGCTCAAGCCAGGGCAGGGCATCGGCTGCGCGCCCCCGGCGGAAATAGCCCTCGCCCAGGCGATAGGCCGTCCAGCCATCCACCTGGCTGGTGTCGCCCACCTGGGCCGCCAGCCCCGCCAGCAGGGCGTAATCTTGCCGGGCAAAGTGATAGTGCACAACGGTAGGCAGTTTTTCCTCAAAGCCAGCCCGGCTCCGGTCCAGGTAGTAGCCAGCCGAATCCAGCACCTGGGGAGCCTCCAGGTACTTGTCGTAGAGGGCCAGGTAACCTTGCGCCATCTCCAGGGGGCTGCCCTGCGCCTTGGTGAGGATCTGCAGGCCGAGGAAATCCGCCGGTTCGTCGCTCGGGGGCTTCGGCCGGGAGCTGACGTTTTTGCGGCTGATCCAATGGTCGGTGATGCGCACATGGGGAATGTCCACACTACCCGACTTGGGCATGTGGCAACCGGAGCAGTCATTGCCGCCGGCCAGGCGCTCGGCTTGCGGGGCACTGCAGCCGCCAGCGGCATTCTGGTGACAGCCCTGGCAGGCGCGGTTGTACTGCTCCACCCCCGTCTGCTCGATGCTGATGTGGGGGTTATGGCAAGTAATGCAGGTCATATCGGAGGCCTGGTAGCAGGCGCTCTGCCGCAGGCGATCGGCCTGGGAGGCCATAATGAATTGCTCGTGCGAGTTGGTGAAACGCGGCAGGAAGACGTTCATCACCGAGGCCAGCGGCATGCCGGGCCTGAAGTCAAACCAGTCCCGGTCTTCTTTCAGCACAGCAACGCCCTGCAGGTGGCAGCGCTGGCAGAGGTCCATCTGCAGGTTGCGGGGAAGATCGCGCGGGTTGACGATGGAGTAGTCGATCTGCCGGGCGGTATCTACCAGTTTACCGGCCAGCTTTTCGCGGGCGTGCAGCTCGCCCGGGCCGTGGCATCGCTCGCACTCGATGCCGCGGGGCATATCGGCAAACTTGTTCATGGAGCCGGCTTGCAGCTTGGGGTAGTGATTGTGGCAGGTAATGCACTCGGTATTGAGCAGGCGTTCGAAACGCAGGTTGTCGCCGGCGAAGCCGGGGGCGAGGTCCCAGCGGCCATCCTGAGTGTAGTAGGTGATGGGTGCCTGGTACACATAACCGTTGCGGCTGATAATGTGGGAGTTGGTGTGCTGGCCGGAACCCACGATCCAGCGTATGCGCTCGCGCCGCTGATGGATGGTGTCGCCGTCCTCCAGGCGAAACTCCAACACGTACAGGCTGCTGTCCTGCCAGTAGGGCCGGTAGTAGAAGTTGGAGGCGGAGTCGTACACCAGGGTATGCTCATCGAAGGTGGCGGCGCTCTTGGCGCGGCTGGCCGTATCCCAGCTCATACCCATGCCGGTATGAATGAAGGTGCGGTGTACATCGGCATGGCAACCCTGGCAGGTGGCCATGCCCACGTAGCCCACCTCGGGTTCCAGGTTGCGGTAGGTGGGCAGGTCGCGCTGGCAGAATACCAGGGCCAGGGCAGCAGCGATCAGGGCCGTAAAGACGAGAGAACGCATGGCTTAAAAATAGGGAAGCAAACACGTCCAAAAAAGCGCCTGGCTTACTGAAGCGAACGTTTTTCACCCGTACTGCGCACCTCCAGCGAAAGGGCATCCAGGCCGGGCAGGCTGTCGCGACGCATATACTGCTCCAGACGCAGGCTGTAAGTACCCGTTTCGTTGAAGTAGGCCGACTCCTGTATGGGTATGCGCAAGCTGCAGCGCTCGCCCCGGCAGTCGCCCTGCCAGTAGCCTACCTTGTCCATCAGTTCCAGCGAAAGCACCTGGCTGAGCCGGCGGCCGGAAGGGAAAA
>JAJDFU010000624.1 GCA_020528935.1 Saprospiraceae bacterium
CTGCCCGGGGTCGTGGCCGCGTCGGGGTCCCCGCTCTGGTTGGTGTGTCCCTCGTTGTTATTAAAGTGGGGGTCTCCTCGGCAAAGGAACAGCCCGGTCGGACTGGTATCGTTTCTTTGGCCCCTGTGCCCTGCGATGTTTATGTGGCCGGCCAGATTGGGGCAGTTTTTGGCGGGTAGCGAGCTGGCGATCAGAAAAAGGAAAATTGTCCATGGTATTATCCGTCTGTTCATGGCAGTAGATATTTCGGTATTGGGATATCGGGTATGGCGGATTTGCCGCACCCCTTGCCTCTACATGCAGTTCAAAAATAAACGTATTTGCAGGACAATCCGTGTTCCAAGCCGATTTTGTCTTTCGGGCTAAACTTCCCGTCCGCCGATCCAGCAGCGTTCGATGAGCTGGCTGCCAAAGGCATAGGGCAGGTAAGCCAGTGAAGGGATGGGGCGGGTTAGGGAAAGGTTGGCTTGTTTGCCTTCGGCTATGCTGCCCAATTCGTCGGCGAGATCCATGGCATAGGCGCCGTTGAGGGTGGCAGCCGTGACGGCCTCTTCGGGGAGCATACCCAGGTACAGGCAAGCCAGGGACAATACAAAGGACATGTTTCCCGAGGGGGAGGAGCCCGGATTGAAATCGGTAGCCAGGGCGACGGTGACGGGCTCGTTCATCAGTTTGTGCGCCGGCGGATAGTGGTCCTTCAGGAAAAAAGGCGCCGAAGGCAGCAGCGTGGCCACGGTGTCGGAATGGCGCAGTGCGGCGGCATCGCCATCGCGGATCACCTCCAGGTGATCCACGGACCGTGCGCCGCGCTCCACAGCGGCAGCCACTCCACCCAGGCTGTTAAACTGGTTGACGTGCACCTTGGGCTTCAGGCCATAGCCGGCGGCCGCATCGAGCACGCGCTTCATCTCGTCCAGCGTGAAAAAGCCCTTCTCGCAAAAGACGTCGACGTAGTCGGCCAGGCCTTCATCGGCAATGCGGGGAAGCATCTCCCGGATGATGAGGTCCAGGTAGGCCTCGCGATGGTCCTTGTACTCGGTCGGCAGGGCATGCGCGCCCAAGAAGGTGGCTTTGATGGGCATGCGGTTTTGCTCCTTGAGCCTGCGGATCACGCGCAGCATTTTGAGCTCGGCTTCCAGGCTGAGGCCGTACCCGCTTTTGATCTCCACGGCTCCGGTACCCATTCGCTGCAGTTCGACGAGGCGGTTCTGGGCCGCCTCCACCAGCCGTTCCTCCGGCGTTTCCTGCAGGCGCCGGGCCGAGGGGGTGGTGCCCCCCCCCCGGCGGGGCAGGCCGGCGTGCGTGCGCCGGGGGTGGTGGTCCACAAATGTTGCTTCACGGGTTCCGGCAAAAGCCAGGTGCGGATGGGAACCGCACCAGGCCGGGAGCGGGTAGGGCCCGCTGGCGTGCACGCGCTCCACATCCATTTGGGGGCAGGCGCGCATGGGGCCGAACGCGCCAATGCGTCCGTTTTCCACCAGGAGGTAAGCATTCTCCAGAACGGGCAGGTCTTTCATGTCGGGGCCGGATACGCAGCGGAGCGCTTTGGGAAAGGTGCCCACCAGCCCCTGAATATTCGTGAAAAGGAAGGTCGCCATAGGGTAAAGATAAACGCCCGAAGGAAGTTGCAGAAGCGCGAGGGGATCGGATTTTGCTTGCAGGCAAGGCGCCCGTGCTTCTGCCTTGAGCTGGAACCCTGTAATCGCTCGACAGCGATTCTTCTGCTCGAACGATTGCCTGGGTCCATGCCCAAGCTATTGCAGCTGCGCTACAACTCGGCCACCTGGCGCACGAGGCCCCGGCCCAGTTGCTGCCGGTATCGCTGTTGTATGGCGAGGGCCTCGCGTTCGGACGGGTAGAGGCCATATACGACCTTGTACAGGATCCGCCCACCTGATTCGGAGAGGAAAAGCTGGGCGGAGTTCGGCAGGCGGCGTTCCACGGAATGGGCAAATTGTACGGCATTGGCGTAATCGCTGAACACGCCAAGCTGGATGCTGAAGTTGGGCTGTGGTTGGGGAGAAGGCGCTGTGCTCGAGGCCGTGACGGGCGGCAGGTTCGGCCCGGCCGTTGCGGGTGGCGGGGCTTGCCCGGGTACACTGGGTTCCATCAGCCTGGGGTTGTTGAAGACGTAGGGGCGTTCGGGAGCGGTTTGCTGGCGCAAGAGGACCCGCAGTTGCATGGCCAGGCTGGCGGCGTTGGTCGTCTCTTCGTACTTGGCCAGCAGCCGGCCGGATTCATCCAGTATGAGAATGGTGGGCAGGAGCCGTACGCCATATTGCTTGCACAAGGAAGCGACCTGGGGATCGCTTGCCGCATCCAGCATGACCGGCACGAACTGTTCGTGAACGAGCGCGCCCAGGTTCTCGTCGGCAAAGGTGTTGCGTTCCAGCCAGTGGCAGGGCTGGCACCAGGGCGCCGAAAAATGGACCAACAACAACTTGCTCTCATCGCGCGCCAGGGTGCGCAAGGCCTCCAAACGACCTTGCTTGAAGGCAATAGCAGTAGAAGAAGCGGGTGGGGGGGCAGTGAGCATCCAGGAAGGAGCGATCGCCAACGCGAATAGCCAAAGCTTAGCCATACTTAAATCGGTTTTGGGAGTGCGTTGACGGTGCTAAAATGAGGCAATTCCCGCGGCAGGGCAACAGCCGCCGGGAAAAATCCCCCGGCAATTTACGAAGTGGAGGGTTTTGAAAAATGAGCGGTAAGGGCGGGTAGGGGTTTTAGACTATTTCCAGGATAAAATGACCGTTTTCGGTGGGTATTACTGACCGTCAGGCAGGCGGTGTTCCTTGAAACCGTATAAGAATGAGACGGGCTTATTCGCAATGGTTTGATTTTTAAAACTTTGCAACTCGTCAGCCCTTTGGGTGGAAAATTCGGTGAATTTTCCGGGTATATTCTACTCGAAGGGGTTTGGGCCCCCCCCCAACCACTTCCTGGCCGGTATTACGGTTCGCCTTCTTCAGACTCCAATCGACGAAGGAGGGCCTGGTGATTACACAGCAGCGCATCGGCCGCTTCGTACAATTGATCGAAATACACCAGGAGGGTGCGGCATTCCTTGGGCAGATCCTCACTGGATTCGGAACTGAACTGACAACATCTGCGAATGCTCTTGAACAACTCGCCCATTTCTTCCGATTGCTGCCGGAGCCGCTCCACCAGCTCCGGGGCCAGACCGTGAAATCCCGGATTCGCTTTGGCCTGCCCATTGGCGGGGGGCAAACCGGGTGAATTGCTGAGATCCCGGTTGGTGAGATCCACCACCGATACGCCGAACAAGTCGCAAAGCTTGAGGAGATTGCAAATTCGCGGCTCAGCCGATCCGTTTTCGTAAGAGGCGATATTACCCCGGTTAAGACCGATCTGGTGCGCCAGTTCTTCCTGGCTCATCTTGCGCTGCTTGCGCAAATACCGAAGGTTTTGTGGCAATAACATATGCTGCTCTTCTTTCAGGCGCCAATTGGGCAAGAAAGCTCGACGAAAAAACTCTCTTACCCGACGAATACCACCTAAAGAACAACGGCGTGCGGGGATTAGGTTTAATGGCTGTTAAAAAAATTAACAATTTGGGGTGCAGGTTGTGAAAATTGTCAATTGAGGAACATTTTATGTACCTGACCGGGTTGAAATGGTAAAAATATTTGCAATTGCATGTCTATACACTTATTTTTGTAAAAAATGATTGCAAGTTCCCCATAACCATAAAATCACCTTACATGATTTACGCCATTCAGCATCAGATACAAGATCAGTTGGACAGCATCAGCCAGTCCCTGCGGGCTTTTTCCCTCAAGCTCACCGGCAACAATGCCGATGCGGAGGATCTGTATCAGGATACGGCATTGCGGATCATTACCAATGCCGATAAATACCGGCCGGGAACCAATTTCAAGGCCTGGGCCGTGACCATCATGCGCAATATCTTCATCAACAACTATCGCAAGAAGGTACGCCGCAACCTCATCATCGATCAGACGCCCAACAATTACTACATCAACTCGGGCGATCGCACGATCGAAAATGAGGGGGAGAGCAACGTGACCTTCAACGAACTGGTGAGCATGGTGGACGCCCTGCCGGAAGATTTTCGCCGGCCTTTCCTGATGGCCTATCAGGGCTACAAGTACGACGAGATCGCGGAGGAACTGGATGCCCCGCTGGGCACCATCAAGAGCCGCATCTTTTTCGCCCGCAAGAAACTGCAGAAGATGTACGCCAATCGCTTTAAAGAGCGGGCGTAGATCCATTCTGATCGCATGCATGCAAAGCCGGAGGAGTCCATTCTCCGGCTTTTTTATTTATCCACGGTGAAGTGGTCCGGATCAATGAAGGTATAGGGCTCGATGGGAATACCCCGGGCCAGGGCCTTGCGGAAGGCGATGTGCACGCGCTGTACGCCCACGCCCAGTTTGAAGTAGATGCTCACCGCTTCGGTATTGTGGGCGCGCACGGTGGCCAGGTACATATCGGTGTATTTTTCCAGGGTCTCGGGAAAGGCCAGATAATTGGTAATGAAAGCAAAGATGCCTTTGGTCTTGTAGTCCGGGTGAATGCCGAAGCCGATGCCTTTGGTGCCGTAGTGTTTGGTGCGGAACCGGCGCCAGAGAAAGCCGGGAAGGGTGCGCCAATTGAGTTTGCCCTTGGCGGGCTGAAGCAGGGGGTTGATATCCGGAAAGAAGGCCAGGAAGCCCGCGGGCTTGCCTTCAAAATAGGCTATGCCCAGGGTGTTGGTATCGGCTATGGGTTTGGCCTGGCGCAGTACCTGCTCCACCTGCTCGGGTACGATGGGTTTGAAATGCTCGTACTCGCCGAATGCCGCGTTGTAGATCTCGCAGAAGTCGGCGGCGTACTGGGGCAGTTTGTTCCAGTCCAGGGTGTGCACCTGTACGTCGTAGCGAGCTTTCAGCCGCTCGATCACGCGGGCGAATCGATCGAAAGGGACCTCCTTGGGCACGCCGTGAAAGGTGAGGATCTGCTCGAAGGGCTGGTAGTCGCGCTGTTCGAAAAAGCGCCGATAGTAGGCCGGCTGATAGTTTTCCTGAAAGAGCGGCATGTGCTCATGCCCTTTCACCAGCAGGCCCCAGTATTTGTCGCGCTCGCCGAAGTTGATGGGGCCGTCGACGGCCCGGGCGCCTTTTTCCCTGAGCCACGCTTCGGCCGTTTCCAGCAGGGCGTGGGCGTAGTCTTCCCGGTCCACGCATTCGAAAAAGCCCAGCCCGCCCACCGGATAGGGCAAGGCGCGGTTGCGCGCGTGATCGATAAAGGCGGCCACCCGGCCGGCGGGGCGGCCCCGCTCATCCAGCAGTACCCAAAGTTGCGCTTCTCCTTCTTCCAGCGCAGCATTTTTTGCCGGATCGAATATGGATTCGATATCCTCCTCCAGGGGAGCAACCCAAAGCGGATCGCCCTGATATACGCGATGAGGGGCCCGGTGAAACAGGCGCCAACTCTTCTTATCCGTGACGGGGTACAGCTTCATAGCTCGAAGTTCCGCTGGTTCGGCGCGAAAATAGGACATTTCGGTTTATGGCTCATACCGCCCGGTTCCTGCCCGAAGAGTAGCTTTAGATAATTTAACATGCGATATTCACAGATGTATTGCCAATCCCCTTATTTTTGTGTTTTAATAGTTGAGAAACAATCCATCGCCATGAAACAAGCATTGCTCGTGGGCGCGATCTGCGTCCTGCCCCTCTTTTTGTGTGCCAATCCCTCCGATCCGGCCACTCCGGAACAAATCATCGCCCTCATTCAAGATGGTAAAATGGAAAAAGGCCTGGCCCTGGCCGAGGCTCAGGGGTACATCGTTGTGGATGACATCATCGTGATCCACCTGGTGGACCCCCGCAGCGGGGAGAAGCGCACGGTGCGCAAGCCGGGAAAAGCTGCTCGCCCGGGCGAGCAGCCCTTCTAAAAGAACGGGTAAACTGCTGCTTCAGAGGCGAAACACCCTGCGCATTTCGCTTCCAACGGATGTTACGCACACGGCAAAACCTTCGGTTTTGTACGTAGCTTTTGGCTCACCGCATTCGCATTGCGCATTCCACATTGGCCTCCGGCCGGATCCCGCTTTGCGTAAGGTCAGTTACAAATTATCGACCTGCTCGAGCAGCCAGTTCCGTTCTCCGAAAGGCGGGGCATTCTCTATTTCCGTTCTCAGTTGCGCGACCTGCGAAGCATCATAGGGGTTGATGCGAACGAGTTTCTTCGTGAAGCGGGTGAAGTGCTGGAATATGGTGCGGTGATAGCCCAGGATCTCCTTTCGCCGCAAAAACACCTTTAAAGACTCCAATAGGGAGTCCAGGGCGTCGTGCTCATCCAGTTCGTAGTAGATCTTGGCCAGTAACACCTTCACACTCAACTGTAGGTTGATATCGTCGAAATTCGACTGGACGAGCAGTCGCATCGAGTTTTTATATTGCTTCTTTTCGTAATAGATCCGGGCTTTGCTGTAGTGGACGATGGCATCCCGTTGATCTTCCCGGAGGAAGGTCGCGTATTGATCGATGAAGTCCTCAGCCCAGTCCAGCTTGTTCAGCAGCAGGGCACTTCGAAAAATATTGTTGAACGTAAAGGGTGATATCTGTCCTTCCTCCACGAAAATGTCATCCCTCAGGCCTCTTTTGTACAGGTCGAAGGAAATGGGCAGGTACTTTTGGGGGTTGTTGTTGACCCTTCGGATGCAGTAATTCAGTGTCAGCTTGTACACATCGGTGATCTCCTCTTTGGGAAAGAGGCGGCTGTTGAGGTCGATCTCGTGGAGTATTTTCTGGAACCAGTGTTCGTTATCGCCTTCTTCAAAGGCGCGCAGCAGATAGTAGTACATGCCGATGACGGGCAGTTTGTAAAGTTGATTTTGCTCTACATAATCGAGCACGTACTGCTGAAGGCCCGCATGGTAGTCCGATTTGACGATATTTTTATGGGACTGCATGAGGCAGCTTTGCCTGAGTTTTTGCGCGATGTACTTCTGATCCAGACCGTCGGACAGTTCCTGAAGGTTCCGGACTTCTTTCGTCCGCTTGGGCTGCTCGTACTGGATGTAGTATTCCAGGAGAAGATTGTAGTGATAGTCCAGATAGGTTTCATTCTCGAAGGGAAACTCCTTCAGAAGGCCCTGGGCTTGCCGGTAGGTTTTGCGAAACCCCTTTTCCAATCCGCGTTTTCGAAACGATCTCAACAAAAGAATCCGGGGTTCAACCGGGGAGTGGTACAACTCCTCCTGAATGAGAAAGGCTTCCACCGTTCGGGTAAGAAAATGAATGGTTTGTCGCAGCCTGGCGTCCTCGAAGGGTTCGCCGGGAAATAAACGCTGAAAAAGGCGTTCTTTATCCAGCAGATGGGGTTTTTCCAGGCGGTTGTTCTCCAGGAGGTATTCCAGCAAGTCCACGCAGTCTTGCCGTTGATTGTGTGCCGGCGAGCGCACCCATTTTTTCAAGCGCCGTTGCTCAGCCGGGGTCAGGGCTTTTAATATGCCTGCAGGCCACCTGTTTTCAATGCAGGTGAAATGATTTTTCTCAACAATGCTTTTTTTGAAGGAGCAGGCCTAAAATACCCAAATTGTAGGGATTTTGGGGAGGTGAATGCTTGGTTGGATCAGCCAGACCATGCAATTTTTTTTCAACAAACTGCGATTTTTGTCTTTGTTCCCCGGCCAGATCAAAAACATATTTGCAATGTACTTACTGAAATCAGTTCGAAGGTACGATCTCATGAAAGGAAGAACGAACACGTGGCGAGGCATAAAAAGTG
This sequence comes from Saprospiraceae bacterium, assembly GCA_020528935.1. GTDB lineage: Bacteria > Bacteroidota > Bacteroidia > Chitinophagales > Saprospiraceae > JAJDFU01. The sequence continues at coordinate 7,759 of JAJDFU010000624.1, forward strand.
GAGCGGCAATAGCTGCCCTGCTGATCGCATTGCCGCTGGTATCGTTCGGGCAAAAGTGGGAGAAGACCTTCGGCGGATCAAAGGAAGATGCCGGTCAGATCGTGATCCCTACCCGGGACTGGGGCTATCTGCTCATCGGCTACAGTGAAACCAGTCCGGATAACGATCTGGACATCCTGGTCATTCGCATGGATGTGGACGGGCGCGTAGTGTGGGAGCGGGTTTACGACGAGGGCTTTCAGGAGCACGCCTACGGAGCTACCCAAACCGAGGACGGCGGCTTCCTCATCGTAGGAGATATCACGATGGGCAGCATGGACCAGCCGGACATGTACCTGCTAAAGATCTCGCCCCGGGGCGAAATGGAGTGGAGCAAGACTTACGGCGGGCAGGAGAAGGACGTGCTGAACGACATCGTTCCAACCCCGGAGGGCGACTTTGTGGCCATAGGCGATACGCGCAATACGGCCAATGGGGAAGCGGATATCGTGCTGCTCAAAGTGGACGCCCTGGGCAACATGCTCTGGATGAAGACCTATGGCGGGCCACAGGAAGAGCGCGGCAACGCCTTGACCCTGCTGCCCGACGGACTGGCCTTTACCGGAAGCGTGTCCACCAACATCATCGATAAAGATATCATCACCTATAAGGTGAATTCCAACGGGGATTCGCTTTGGTTCCGGCAATTCGGATCCCAGGAACGCGAAGTGGGACGCGATATCATTCGCACCCGCGACGGCGCCCTGGCCATCGCCGGCCTGATCAACGACAACAGCGATGCGCTGCTGGTCAAGTACGACTCGAACGGCAATCAGCGCTGGTCCCGTTCCCTCGACGGTTCCGGCCTGGCCGACGAAGCTTCGGCCCTGGTGCAATTGCCCACGGGCGAATTCGTCCTGACCGGACGCACCGAAACCTCGCCCGCCAACATCGATCTGCTGGTGGCCAAGGTGGCCGAGAACGGCGATCCCATCTGGTTTCGCAATCTCGGCAAGGACGAGCCCAACGCGCTGATCGTGGAGGAAGGCATCGACATCGCACCCACTCCCAACGGGGGGTATATCATAGCGGGAAGCCGCTCGCTGGGTGGCGGCCTGCTCAATGAAATGTTGTTGTTCAAGACCGATGATGAGGCGGATACCTACAACAACCAGATCTCCGGCACGGTCTTTTTCGACCAGGACGGCCTTTGCGACCTGGATACCAACGATCTGATGCTGGAGGGATGGCTGGTCGAAGCGAAAAGCGACGACATCACGTTCTTTGGCACGACGGACCAATCGGGCAAGTACGACATTCTGGTAGATACGGGCTTCTACGAGGTCAATGTTCTTCCGCTGAATGCGTATTGGAAATCCTGTGTATCGGCCGGCTACAATGTGAGCCTGAACGCGCCTTACGATACAACGATACTGCAGTTCCCCATCACACCCAAAGTGGGGTGTCCTTACCTGGAAGTACAGGTCGATGCGCCCTTTGTAGCGGCCTGCAGCCCGGTGACCTACACCATCGGCTACAACAATCAGGGCTCGGATACGGCTTTTGCGTCTCAGGTGGTGATCGCGCTGGACGACGAGCTGAGCTTTGTCGCATCCAGCCTTCCGCCCGCCAGCCAGAACGGGCAGGAATTGACCTTTGACACCGGCGACCTGCCGCCCTTCGGCTCGGGTAGCTTTACCCTTACTGCCGATGTAGCTTGCGATGTGGTCTCCAGCCAGGCCGTTTTGGTGCAGGCCAACATCTCTCCCGATACCATCTGCATTCCTGCAGGGCCGACCTGGGACGGTTCCAGTGTGCAGGTAGAAGGCGAATGTGCCGGCAGTGAGGTGGAGTTTACGATCCGAAATGTGGGTGCCGAACCCATGCAGAATCTGCTGGAATACATTGTCGTGGAGGATGTCATCATCCTGCGGGAAGGAAATTTCCAACTGCCGCCGGACGGCCAGCTGCCCGTAGCAGTACCGGCCAATGGCTCCACCTACCGCATGATCGCCGAACAGAGCCCGGATCATCCCGGCAGCAACTTGCCCACCGTAGTGGTAGAAGGCTGCACGACAGACCCGGAGGGCGATTACAATACGGGCAATGTGACGGATTTCCCCGAAAACGACGGCGATCCGAGCATAGATATCAACGCGCAAGAAATTCTCGATTTGGGCCTTTTGCCCAATACTATGAGAGGCTATCCCAACGGATACCGGGATACCCTGATATCCGCCTCTACCGATTTAGTATACACCGTTTTTTTCCGCAACGACGGACCCGATACGTTGACGCGGCTTGTGATCAGGGATACCCTTCCGGCAGCAGTCCTTTCCACTTCTGTCCGGATGGGTACCTCCAGCCACCCATTCACCTGGGAGGTGTACGATGGAGGCATCCTGAGGATTACGTTTGACAGTCTTAACCTGTTGCCCAACGATGGTAGCGCAGCGAACCAGGGTTTTGTTACCTATACGCTATCCCAAAAGCCGAACAATCCCGATGGGACCATCATCGCCAATCGCGCTGCCATCTTTTTTGATTACCAAGACCCGATGCTGACCAATACGGTATGGCGCGAGGTGGGGCCTTTTCCGGAGTTCATCGTGACCTCCACCTGGGAACCCGCCCAGCCCCGCGACTGGTCGGTGAAGGTCTATCCCAACCCGCTTTCGGAGTGGGCCATATTTGAAGTGCAGGGCACTTCGGTGCGTGCACTTACCCTGGAGATCATGGATGCGCAAGGGCGCCTCCTGCAAGAATTGACTACTACTGCGGAGCAATCCGTACGCCTGGAAAAGGGCCGGCTGAGCAGCGGTTGGTACGCCTACCGCCTGAAGGATGAGCGCGGACGGGTCCTGGATACAGGCCAACTCATTGTTCGTTAGTACTCTAGTCATAATCCCGAAAACCGAGGGCCCCGCCTCGGCAACGAGGTTGGGGCCACTCTTTACTCCAGAGACCGCACCAAAAGAGCTTATAAAGATTTGTCCTTTTCATGAGATTACAATTGTAGAAGAAAGGCCGCCCGAAAGGCGGCCTTTTTTTTTCAAGGATAAAATGACCTTGGAATAGCGGTACACACTCGACTCGAAGTGGTTGGGGGCCCCCAACCACTTCCCAGCCGGAATTGTGCTTCAAAGCGAGGTGAGCGGGCTCGGGCGGTCGTCGGGAATATCGGGTGGCTGAACGCCTCTTGCTGTTGCTTGCGCAGGCATTCAATTGTCCACCAACTACCGAAAAAAACGGCTGATTGCCGCTCAGAACTCCGCGTTGCCTGGCGTGCGGGGAAAGGGAGCCACGTCCCGGATGTTGACGATGCCGGTCACGAACTGGAGCATGCGCTCGAAGCCCAGGCCGAATCCGGCGTGGGGATTGCCGCCGAAGCGGCGCAGGTCCAGGTACCACCACAGTTCTTCTTCCGGCACTTCCAGCTCGGCCATGCGTTTTTGGAGCACGTCCAGGCGTTCCTCCCGCTGGGAGCCGCCGATAACCTCCCCGATGCCCGGAAAGAGCACGTCCATGGCGGCCACCGTTTTTTCGCCTTCGTTGAGGCGCATGTAGAAGGCCTTGATGCCGGCCGGATAGTCGCGCACGATCACGGGTTTTTTAAAGTGCTTTTCGACCAGCCATCGCTCGTGCTCGGCCTGCAGGTCGCTGCCCCATTCCACGGGAAACTGGAATTTGCCCTTTTTGTAGGGCTTACTGCGCTGCAGCTGTTCTACGGCCTCGGTGTAGGTGATCCGCTCGAAGTCGTGTTCCAGCACAAAGTGCAGGGTATCCAGCAGGCCCATGGGGCGGCGCTCCTCTTTTTTCATGTTTTTTTCCATGTCCTGAATGCGCCGGTCCAGGAAGTCCATGTCGTCGGGATAGTGTTTCAGCACGTAGCGAATGAGGTACTTGACGAAGTCCTCGGCCAGGTCCATGTTGTCGTGGATGTCCGCGAAGGCCAGTTCCGGTTCGATCATCCAGAATTCGGCCAGGTGCCGGGTGGTGTTGGAATTTTCGGCCCGGAAGGTGGGGCCGAAGGTATAGACCTTGCCCAGGGCCAGGGCGCCGATCTCGGCCTGCAGTTGTCCGGAGACCGTAAGGTTGGTGGATTTGCCGAAAAAGTCGGCCGACCAGTCGATCTCGCCGCTTTCGGTTCGGGGGGGGCGGCCCAGGTTGAGGGTCGTGACGCGGAACATCTCGCCCGCTCCCTCGGCATCGCTGCCGGTGATGATGGGGCTGTGCAGGTAGTAGAAGCCGCGCTCGTGAAAATATTGATGGATGGCAAAGGCCAGGGCGTGCCGGATCCGGAATACCGAGCTCAGCGTTTGGGTACGCATGCGAAAGTGGGCGTTCTCGCGCAGGAATTCCATGGTCTGCTTCTTGGGCTGCAGCGGGTAGGCCTCCGGGTCGGAGTCTCCCAGGATCTCCAGATATTCGGCGATCACTTCGACAGCCTGGCCGGCGCCCTGCGATTCCACCACCTTGCCGCGCACGCCCCGGCAGGCGTGGAAGCTGATGCGTTTCAACAGGGCTTCGTCCAGTTGCTAAAATTAGACCACCCACTGACGGTTGTGACAACTGCTGCCGTCGTGGAGGACGATGAGGAGGCGGGAGCGGAAGGCGCGCACCCAACCGTTGACGGTGATCACTTTGCCCAGGGGCGGCTCGGCCAGCAGCCGGGCAATTTCAGTTCGCTCGTTCATGGATAGCTTTTTCGGAATGGCGCGAAATTACGAAAATGGAGATGGGGCGGCGGCTTGCAGCGGGCTTTTCTTGCTCAGAGGAGCGGCAGGGTCAGGGGAGCGAAGTCGTTTTGTGCGGCTTCGGCATACTGGCGGCAGGTCTCCTGCAGGGTGCGGCTGATGGGGGTGTACTCGAAGTCCAGGTCCTGGCGGCTTTTGTCGTTGCGGTAATGGACCACCTCGCCGGCCGTGCGCACCGTATCGCTGGTAATGACGCGCGGCGAGCCGGTAAAGACGTGCCCCAGCCAGTCGAACCAGGAAAAGACCCGCTGGGCCTGCTTCCCGATCCGGATGTCGGGATGGCGGGTGCCGAACAGGTCGGCAATATCGCTCATGAGCCGGCGGTAACTGTGGTTTTCGGCGGTGACCAGGAAGCGCTCGCCCTGGATCTCGCTCTCCATGAGCCGGAGCAGAAAGCGGGCCACGTCGCGCACGTCCACGAAGCCGCCGGCGCCGGCCGGATAGAAGCGATTGCCTTTGTACCCCAGCCGGAAAAAATTCATGGTGTTGTCCTCCCACGGACCGCTGCCCAGCACCACTGAGGGGATGGCAATGGCAGCCGGGAGGCCTTCCTGCATGCCCCGCCATACCTCCAGCTCGGCCAGGTACTTGCTCAGGCCGTAGGTCGTGGCCACTTCCGGCCGTTCCCAGGGTTGGCCCTCGTCCATTTCGGTACTCCCCTGGGGCTTGCCCAGGGCGGCGATGGAGCTCACGTACACCAGCTTCTCGATGCCGGCGTGCAGGCACTGGTCCACCACATGGGCTGTGCCCTCGCGGTTGACGCGCATCATGTGCTTTTTTTCAGCGGGATCCAGCGAAACCAGAGCCGCCGCGTGGTACACCTGCCGGATGCCGCGCAGAGCCTGCTCCAGGCCGTGTACGTCCAGCAGGTCGCAGTCCACCCATTCGACCTCCCCGGCGGCCTCGCCCACCAGGGCCAGGCTGCTGCTGGACGGCTTCCGGGCCCGGGCGGGGCCCTAACACCCCTGCCCCCGGCACCGCAGCACATCCGAGCCGACACAGGCGGTTCCGGCGGGACGCGGGCACGGTCGCCGCGGGTCCGCCCCGTCCTTCGACCGCGG
>JAJDFU010000428.1 GCA_020528935.1 Saprospiraceae bacterium
CTGCTGCGGCAGGGCAATGTGGCGTGTGTTGTAGGCGCTCAGGAAGGCTGCCACCTGCAGGGGCTCGGAAGCGTCCCGGGGGATCCGGAGAAGCACCTGCCGGGCCTCCTCCCGGCTCAGGGTCTCGTGGTCGTATAAGCGTTGCAGCAGTGCTTTCATGATGCCACCAGGGCTGGATTTTCAAAAGATGAACGAATAGGCAGGCCTACGACATGCTTCAGCCAGTTGGCCAGCATGTGAATTCCGTGGACGGTCATCACCGATTCGGGATGAAACTGCACGCCCCGGAGTTCATACGTTCTGTGCCGCATGGCCATGATCTCGCCCTCCGCATCTTCGGCCGTGACGATGAATTCTTCCGGAAGGCTGTCCCGCTGCACCACCCAGGAGTGATAGCGACCGGCCGGAAAGGGATTGGGCAGCCCCTGAAACAGGGCGTCCGACTCGTCGAGTATGCGCATGGGAGTCTCCAGGCCGTGGTACACCTGCTCCAGGTTCCTGAGCCCGGCGCCGAAAACCTCCCCGATGGCCTGATGCCCCAGGCACACGCCCAGGATGGTCTTCGCAGGGGCATACCGCCGGATCAGCTCGGGCATAATGCCCGCATCCTTCGGCAGGCCCGGCCCGGGCGAGAGCACAATGGCCTCGTAGCGGTCCACCTCCGCCAGGGGGATGGCGTCGTTGCGATACACATCCACCGCTCGCTCCAACAGGTACTCCAGGTACTGCACCAGGTTGTAGGTGAAGGAGTCGTAATTGTCCAGAACGAGTAGCTTATTCATGGTTCACCTTTTTATTTGTGCGCGAGCTGGTACCGGCTCAAAGTTCATGGTTTTGGTAAACTGTACAAGGATCAACGTCCAAGCGCTCCGCCTGTTCCAGCGCCTTCTGCAAGGCCCCGAGTTTATTGTTCACCTCCTCCAGCTCCTTATCGGGATCACTGTCGACCACGATGCCGGCGCCGGCCTGGCTGTAGAGGGTTTGCCGGTAGCTCAGGAAGGAGCGGATCACGATGGCCTGATTGATATTGCCGTCAAAATCGATAAAGCCGATGGAGCCGCCGTAGGGCCCCCGGTTCTGGTTTTCGTACCGGCCGATCAGCTGCAGGGCCTTGTATTTTGGGGCCCCGGAAAGCGTACCGGCCGGAAAGGTATCCGCAAACACGCGCACCGGATTGATACCGGGCCGCAGCTCGCCCTCCACCCGGCTCACCAGGTGGATGACATGGCTGAAAAACTGAATGTCCTTCAACTGGCGCACCTGCACTCCCTGAGCGTGCCGGCTCAGATCGTTGCGGGCCAGGTCCACCAGCATGATGTGCTCGGCGTTCTCTTTGGGATCTCCGGCCAGCTCCCGCGCCTTTTGGGCATCCTGCAGGCGATTGCCCGAGCGCCGGTAGGTGCCGGCTATGGGATTGACCTGGGCCACGCCCTCGCGCACTACCATCTGGGCTTCGGGCGAAGAGCCGAAGATCTTGTAGCCGCCGTAGTCGAAGTAGAACAGATAAGGCGAGGGATTGATGGACCGCAACACGCGGTACACCTGGAATTCGTCTCCCTCGAAGGCCTGGGCAAACTGGCGCGAAAAGACGATCTGGAATACATCGCCCAGCCGGCAGTGGCGCTTGCCGGCCTCCACCAGGGTTTTGAATTCGGCATCGCTCAGGTTGCTGCGCTGCTCGCCTTTCCGGCGAAAGGGAAAGGCCGGCAGCCGCTGGGCATCCAGAAGGCGCAGCACCCCGTCCCGGCGCCCCGGCCCGCCGGGCCGGCGGGTCTCGCGCACGGCGAGCGTATCTCGAACATGACTGCAGCCGCCGCAGAGCGGGGG
>JAJDFU010000677.1 GCA_020528935.1 Saprospiraceae bacterium
GAATTTTCCGGGCTAAAGCTTGGGGTGCCGTCCCGCTGGCAGATCGGTTGCGTCTGCGTGCAGAGGCTGTTTATTCTGAAACCGAAAATAGGCTTCAGTAAAGACGGTTACTCCTGGTTCCTGGTTGCTGTTTTCAGCGGAATAAAAAGCCGCACCTGGGTGCCGGCCTCGGGCTTGCTGTCTATATCCCAGTGGCCGTTCAGGGCTTCCATCAGGTCGTCCACCAGTGAGAGGCCTATACCGGTGCCTGCGCTGACATCGTTGGAGCCGGGCCGATCGGGCCGGGTGGATCTCCGCCGCAGGGTCTCGAGCTGCTCGGCGCTCATGCCGCGGCCCGTGTCCTGTACTTCCAGTATGTACCAGCCCGGCTCTACGGCCGATCGCAGGTGTATGCTGCCGTTTCGGGTAAACTTGATGGCATTGGACAGCAGGTTGTGCAATACGATGCTCAGGACCTGCGGATCGGTTTGAATGATGTCGTCTTCCGGCAGCTCGTTGTGCAGGGTGTTGCCCTGGTACTCGGCCATTTCGACTAGATCCTGCAGGAGGCGATCCACCAGGGCGTAGGGAGAACAACTACCGGGTGTGATCTCGAAGTTCTTCTGCTGGTATTTTACCCAGTGTAGCAGGTTGAGTGTGCTGTGGTAGAGCTTGCCCACGGCATTTTGTACGTCGGTCAGGGTCTTTTGCACCTGCGCCCCGTCCTTTTCTTCGCGGCCGCTTCCCAGGCGGGCGATCATGCCGATGAAACGCAGGGGGGTGAGAATATCGTGGGAGATCACGGAGATGAGGCGGTCTTTCGTCTTGAGGTTCTGTCGCAATTCGCGTTCGGTGCGGCTCAGCTTTTCCAGGTTCTGGCCCAGCTGCCGGTTGGCGGTGCGCAGCTCGGCCGTTTGGACATCCACTTTTTGCTGCAGCAGGATGTTTCGGCCCCGGATGGTGCGCGTGTAGACGGCTGAAGTTGCCCAGACCAATAGCAAAAAGCCCAGCGCGTACAGGCCGATGGCCCAGGGGCTGAGATACCAGGGCGCCTCCACGGTGAAGGGCAGGCGGGAATAGACGAAGTCCGACGGCCCGAAGCCGATGCGCTTTCGCACATGCAGCAGGTACCGGCCCGGCTTGAGGTGTCCGAAATACAGCTTCCTTTGCCCCATGCTCATGGGCTGATAGTCGCGGTGTACGCCTTCGAGCCGGTACTGCATATCCAGGTTGTAAGCATGGCCCCACCATGGGGTAGCCCAATCGACACTTAGCTCGTAGTGATCCGCGGGGATGCGGATCTCTGGGGTCAGGGCAACCGCCGCGCCGTCTACCCGCAGGCGGCTGAACAGTACGCTGTCGGTATCGAAATTGTGCGCGGTGGCATGCGGATCGAAGAGGACCAGGCCCTGCATGGAGGGCAGAGACAAACGCCCGTCGGGTAGCCAGAGGTGATTGGGTATGCAGCCGCCGTTGAATTCCGTGTTCCGGATGCCGTCCTCTTCCAGGTAGGTGTAGTAAAAAAGTCCGAGGGTGCTGTCTGCCAGGTAGGCATCCACGGCCCCGAGATGGGTCTTGAACAGCCCCCGGTTGGTGGAGATCCAGAGATAGTCGCTGGTGTCGGGTACGAAAGCGTGCACATTGGCCAGTTCGTTGCCCCGTCCGGCAGGCATGGCCGTAAACCGGCCTTTGTCATATACGAAGTAGCCGTTGCCGTAGGTGCCCGCAAAGAGCTTGCCGTCGATCCAGGCCAGGGAGCGTGTTCGGGCTCCGTCCAGCTCGGGGAAAGAGTCCACCTGCCACGTGCAGGTGTCTACCCGGTACACTTGCATGTGCGCAGCTATCCAGAGGTCGTGCCCCCCGCCCATGCAGTAGCCCCGAATGGCATTGATCCCTTCAAAACTTCCGGTCAGGATGGCTTGTACAGCCTCGCCTTGCCAGCGATACAGTCCCGTGCCGGTCATCAGCCAACGGGTCCCGTGATTTTCCAGCAAGACCATAGCCAGCGTTTTTTGCATTAAGAACTCGGGAGCCCGGCCCGGCCTGGCCGGATCGTACCGGAAGAGTCTTTTTTGGGGATCCCGGAAGTATAGTTGTCCTCGTTGATTCCGATATAGGTAATAGGAATGAAACGGGTAGGGGAACCGCTCCCTGACGTTGCCGCTCTCCAAATCGACGATCAGGCCATTGCTGGTCAGCAGCGAGTTGGAGTCCAGCAAGGCCTGGGTGTAACTGGCAGCGGCCAGGGTGCGATCGTCGTAGGCGTGGGCGATCGTTTGAAACGGCCGCTTCCGGTACACGAACAAGCCCCGGGTGTCGGTTCCCAAAACCAGCAACTGATCTTCCGGGCGGTAAACGAGATGGCTGATCAAACAATTGGGAGGAAGCTCCCTGAGCAGGAGTTCCAGCCGGAAGCGGTCCGGACGCCCGGTAGGCAGCAGGCGATAGAGCCTTCCTCCGGCTTCCAAAAACGCCTGATCGTGGGGTGGGGGGCTGTAAAATGTGGGATCCGCCAGAGAAAAGGGGGTGCCCTCCTCGTCTTGAAGGGTCCAATGGCAGGCCTGCCAGCTTTGGGTTTCCAGATCCAGGCGAACCAGCTGATTTTGGGCATTGAGGTGAAGCAATTGCCCATTTGCGAAGGTGAATCGGTGAGGAGATTGCGTTCTTTTCGACAGGATGAGCCGCTCCTGGCGGTCCAGATCCAGGAGGGCTATCCGGGAGCTGATGGCAAAAAGGCGATTTGGGCCGGCCGGAAAGAGGGCCATGCGGGAAGGCTTCTCCCATTTTTCCATTTCCTTTTGAAGAAGGGGCTCGTCGAGAAGGACCGATAAGGAGGGTACGCTGCCCCTGAAAATCCGCGAATCGAAGACCTTATTATCCGGCCAGGGAACCCTGCGAAAGATCCCTTTTTCCAGCAGAAAAAGCGCATTGGTGTAATCGACAAAGAGAATGCTGCCGTCTGGCAAGGGGATCACCTGCTTGAACCGCTGGTTGCCGAGGTCCGGATGCTGATCTGCTCCACACAGCCGGAAGCCTTGCCCGTCGAAGCGGGCGAGGCCCCCTTCGGTGGCCACCCACAGGAACCCGTGCTCGTCAAAGGCCAGCCCGCGGATGGAGTTTTGCGGCAAGCCGTCCTTGGAGGTATATTGGATGGGGTGGTAGGGTTGCTGCGCCCACAGGCCGGCCTCCAGGCCACACAGTATGGCCAGCCCGGAAAGAAGCATGCGAAGCAAATTGGGGAGCATCATCAGCCTACGTGGTACAGATCGGCCAGGCGCTGCATATCCGCAAGGTTATTGACGCCCAGCTTTTCGAAGATACGCACTTTGTAGGTAGCGATGGTACTCATTTTCAGGTCCAGGCGGGCGGAGATCTCCTTTACGCGCAAGCCCTGCAGCAGGTACAGCAGGACGGTCATCTCGCGGTCGGAGAGCTCGTCGAACGGATTGGCCGAAGCCGGGGGCTGCTTTTCCCGGAGCAGGAGCTTCTGCCGCAGGCTATCGCCCAGGTAGCTGCCGCGCAGCAGGAAGTGATCCAGGGCCTTGCTTACCGTTTCTTCGTCGGCTTCCTTGCTCAGGAAGCCGTGCACGCCCATGTTCAGCAGGCGCTGCGCAAAAGCCTCTTCCGAACTCATCGTGTAGACCAGCACGCGCAGCCCGGGATTGGATCTGAGGATGCCGGGGATGATCTCCAGGCTGTTGCAGTCGCCCAACTGAAGGTCGAGAATGAGGTGGGTGAAAAAGGAGTCCTTCAGGGCGCGGAGTAGCCCCTGGCAGGAGTCCGCTTCGGCAATCGAGAGGTTCTTCACGTTTTGCTCCAGCAAATACCGCAGGCCCGTTCGGATCACCGAATGGTCGTCGGCAATGAGCATGCGGCACTTCGGATCGGGCATAGGAGTAATAGAATACCAGACTTTAAATATCGTGAGGTTGGGCAAGGACATTATCGTAAAGCGATGTTTGTCAGGGCCCAACCTCCCGGTACATGGTAGTGGGTAGGGGGTATATGGACGTCAGCATGCTCTACTACCTACTACCATCTACCAGGTACAACGTGAGGTTCTCACATTCAGCCATTTAACGAACAACTCGACCTCCAACCTCACGTTAAATATAGATAGATCCCCGGAGGTGCCTTGTAGGATTTCTGCTACAACAGCAGCTCAGAAGAGGAGCTCACCACTCCCATCCGAAGGTGGTCTGAAAGACGTAGTCCGTACGCGCCGCGCCCTCCACCGGGCGATTGTCGAAATTGAGCGAGAAGCCCAGGGAGATGAAAAAGTCGAGGGGCAAGTCGTACTTGCCGTCAAAATTGTAATCCACCCGCCAGCGACCGCCCTCCGTGAAGCTGGGGTAGGCGACCAGGGTGGTCACCAGGCTGATATCCCCCAGGTCGAAGAGGTTGAGCTGAGAACCGAAGTAGCCCTCCATGGAGTTGCGATCGGGATTTTCGTTGGAAAAGCGCTCGTTGTTGTAGCTCAGACCCAGGCCGGTCCCCCAATAGACCTTGTTGGTATGAATGAGGTATTTTCCGACCCCGAATTTGCCGAGCGTACGCAAGGCCAGCTTTTGCTCGGTATTGGACAGGTAGGTGGTGGAGGCAACCAGGTACCAGTCTTTGGGCAAAAAGAACTGGAAGGAGAATCCGCCTTCGGTGCGGTCGATGGTCTCGGCATCATCTTGCGAGGAATTCACCGAGCTGAAATAGCCGTCCGCCAGCCAGCGGTTGGCGATGTAGCCGGCATTCGCTCGTACGCTGAACTGCCGGAAATTGCGGGCTTTGGCGTAGCTGAATCCGACGGAGATGTTGGCGTACAACCGGCTCAGGGGTTTCTCATCTACAGATTTGAGGTACACGATGTCGTTCAGATCGGTGCGGACGGTATCTCCGTAGTTGACCAGCAGGTCCGCCTCCCCGGGTGCCGTGGAAGACAGGGTGCCGTTGTAGCGGCTGCCGTCGGTGAGGGTGATGAGGAAAAAGCTTTCCGTGTAGATCTCCTTTACGCCTTCCCATTCGATCTTGAAGTCGCTGTCGCTGTAATCGGTTTTCACCACCAGGACGCCGCGTTCCATGTTCTTGACCTCACCGATCATGTAGTTGTCGTTGACGAAGATGACGGAGTCGCCTTGACCGTGCAGGGAATTCGCGATCAACAAAAAGACGGCCGGGAAAATAGAAGGGAGCCATCCGGCAAGGGGGAGCTGCCGGATACCGGAAAAAAAGGGAGCACGCATGGACGGGGATCTCTGGATGCAAAAACAGGCGCTAATATAGAAATACATCCACTTGGTACCAAAAGCATCCGGCCGGCCACCGGCTGGCTGGATGCCGGCATCCTTCGCAATGCCAAAGGCTTCATCGAGACGGGAAAGGAGCTGCTCAACTATCCCGACTTCAAAAAGATCTGGAAGCGCGCGCGCGATCCCTTCCTGCTGGAAACCTGCCGGCCCGGCATCTTCGCTGCGGGCGATGTGCGGGCC
>JAJDFU010000542.1 GCA_020528935.1 Saprospiraceae bacterium
GGGCTCGGGCGGGAAACGGGTGTGCACGCGCCCGCCGTGCTTGCCGGAAGACAGGTCCTCTTCGATGATCTGTTCGATGAAATTGAGCGATTCCTTGGTTTCCTGACTCATACTCGCGTTCGTTCCTTTTACATGCGTTCGGGCATATCGATACCCAGCAGGTCCATCCCGTTGCGCAGTACGCGGGCTATCGCCGTACTCAGCTGCAGCCGGAAGGCCTTCGCCGCTTCCGATTCGGCACGCAGGATGGAGTGGTCGTGATAAAATTTGTGGTAGGCCTTGGCCAGATCGTAGCAGTAGTTGGCCACTTCCGACGGATCGTAGGCCGCGGCGGCCTCCGCGATCACTTCCGGAAAGGCGTACAGCCGGGCGATCAGATCGCGTTCATCCGGCAACAGTTGCGCATAGCCCGTTGCGGCCTCCGCATTGAGCGCGCCGGCCTTGCGCAGCACCGACTGAATGCGCACATAGGCATTCTGCACATACGGGCCCGTCTGCCCCTGCAGATCCACCGATTCCCTGGGGTTGAACACCATGCGCTTCTGCGGATGCACCTTGACGATAAAAAACTTGAGTGCCGCCAGCCCGACTTTCCGGACGACCGCTTCCTGTTCTTCCGGACTCAGATCGGCCAGCGTACCCCGTTCCAGGCTGTTTTTCCGGGCTTCTTCGATCACTTCGGCGATGAGGTCGTCGGCATCCACGACCGTGCCCTCGCGCGATTTCATTTTGCCGGTGGGCAGATCCACCATGCCGTACGACAGGTGATGCAGGCCATCGGCGTAGGGCTCTTCCAGGCGCTTCAGGATCTCGAACAAGACCTGGAAGTGATAGTTCTGTTCGTCGCCTACCACGTACACCATGCGGCGGGCGCCGTAGTCTTCGTACCGCATGCGCGCCGTACCCAGGTCCTGGGTCATGTACACAGAGGTGCCATCCCGGCGCAGCAACAGCTTTTCATCCAGCTTGGCGTCCGTCAGATCTACCCAGACCGAGCCGTCGTCCTTGCGGAAAAAGATCTCCCGCTCCAGCCCTTCCGCTACGATGTCCTTGCCGGAGAGGTAGGTATCGGACTCGTAATAGGTCTTGTGGAAATCCACGCCGAGCTGGTCATAGGTTTGGTCAAACCCTTCGTATACCCAGCTGTTCATTTGCTTCCACAGCGCCACCGTATCGGGTTCGCCGGCCTCCCACTTCAGGAGCATATCGCGGGCTTCTGCACCCAATGGGGAGTGCTCGTTGAAGTAGGTGTTCTTGAAGGCCTTGAAGAAGTCTTCCTCCCCCTGACCTTCTTTCCGGTTCGCGCGGAGCACGGCCTGTCCGGCCTCGCTTTGCTGCCAGGCCCGGTATTCCTCCCGGAATTTTTGCTCGAACAGCACGTAGTACCTGCCCACAAAGTGGTCGCCTTTGATCCCGGCAGACTCCGGGGTGGCGCCCCGGCCGAATTTCTGCCAGGCGAGCATGCTCTTGCAAATGGCAATACCCCGGTCGTTCACGATCTGTACGCGAACGACCTCGTAGCCCAGGGCCTCGAACAGGCGGGAGACCGACCAGCCCAGCAAAATATTGCGGATGTGCCCCAGGTGCAGGGGCTTGTTGGTGTTGGGCGAGGAAAACTCCACCATGAAGCGCTCGTCCCGGGCGGGCTGCAGGCCGTAGCTTTCATCCCGGTACACATCCTCCAGAAAGCGGCGCCAGTACGCATCGCTGATGGAGAGATTGAGAAAGCCCTTGATCACGTTGAAATGCGTGACCGTATCGAGGCGATCCTGCAACCACTGCCCCAGCTCGGCGCCGATCTCTTCCGGTTTCTTGCGGGCCAGGCGGGTGAAGGGAAAGACTACCACGGTGTAGTCTCCTTCGAATTCCTTGCGGGTGGGGCTGAGGGTCACCTGAGCGGCATCTACCTCCTTCCCGTACAGGTCCCGTATTCCGTCCAGGACCCCCTGTTCCAGTGTTTGCACTATGGACATACTCCCTTGTTCGGTCGTTCGAAAGCCACAAAGGTAGGACAAATCGCGCGAGAAAGCAGCGCGGCCGGGGCCGGGAAATAGGAGCGGAGGTTCGCCATGGAGGGCAGCGGAAGTGTTCCCGGTTTCCGGGTTTTCGGTTGTTCCGCCTCAATCCTTCCTATCCCTCCGCTTCTTCATTGCCGGGCTGCAGGAAAAAGGAAAAGTAGGTCTTGCCGTAGGTGCGCAACTGCCAAAAGCGGGGATGGTCTTCAAAATCGTGGTGGGGATTGTGCTCCAGCACCAGCCAGCCACCGGGCCGGAGCAGGCCGTGACCGAAGATCTCATCGGGGATGGTATCCAGAGTGGGCAAGGGATAGGGCGGCCCGGCAAAGATGTAATCGAACTGTTCCGAACACTGGGCAATGAAGCGAAAGACATCGCTGCGGACGATCCGGAGGTGAGCGCTGACCCCCAGGGTATCAGCCGTTTGCTTCACAAAATTTACGCAGCCCGGAAAGTTGTCGACATAAGTGACGTCGGTGCATCCCCGCGAAAGGAACTCGTAGGAATGGGCGCCGGTACCGCCAAAGAGGTCCAGCATTTTCACCTCCGGGAAATCCAGGTGGTTTTGCAGGATGTTGAACAGCCCTTCCCGGGCAAAGTCGGTCGTGGGTCGCGTAGGCCATTTGTCCGCCGGCGGGTTGAAGCGGCGCCCCTTGAATTGGCCGGAAATAATGCGCATGGATCAAAAGCTTAGATGGAGGAGGTCGAAATACCAATGGGCAGCCTTGGCGCCCAGTATCTTGGCGGGAAAGGGTGCATCCGACAGGCGCGGCTCGGTCAGGTAGGGCGAAAGGGCCTGAAAATAAAGACCGGCCGGATCGATGCGGCCGCTGATGTGTAAGGGCAGCCGGGCCGGGGAGACGCCCATATGGTCGTACAGCAGCAAGACGTAATACACTGCATCTTCCGGGGATCGCGCCGGAAAGAGGTTGCAGTATTTGAGCTGTGCATTTTCCAGCGCGCCCAGCCAGATGGATTCGCGCAGGAAATGCGCGTGCAGGTGAGGTTCGTCTGCGGCAATGCCTTGCCCGTGAATGGCGCGGAGAAGAACGGAGGACAGGTGCTGAACCTCCTGTGCGCCGGGCAGA
Organism: Saprospiraceae bacterium; assembly: GCA_020528935.1. Taxonomy (GTDB): domain Bacteria; phylum Bacteroidota; class Bacteroidia; order Chitinophagales; family Saprospiraceae; genus JAJDFU01. The sequence continues at coordinate 3,104 of JAJDFU010000542.1, forward strand.
TGGGCCATGGCCCGGCTCAGGACAGCGGGATGCAGAAATACGTTTACCGTATCCAGGGCCGGGAGCTCGTTGGTCAGCAGCTCGTCCTCGGGCAGGACCGGCGTGAGGTGCTGCAGGTACGTTTCCTTTTCGCCCTCCCTAAAAAGCCGCCGGGGTATGAAGGTGTGCTTGGGGTGGATCAGGGCGCGGCGAACTTCGCGGTAGGGAGTCTGAAGGCTGGCTTCGCGGGCAAAGAGCCCGGGCAGCTCCTCCGGGGATTCCAATTCGCATTCTTTCAACAGCCATATTCGATTGCTTCGATCCGATACCATCCATGCAAAACTGTCCATCCCGTAGAGGATGGACAGTTTATTTTCCGGATCGATCTGTCCGGAAAAACCGGCTTCTATGAACTCAAAGCTTACTCCCAATTGCCGGCCAGTTTCGGTGTGTTTAGGTCACCAAATTTGATGACGCTGTTCGGATCATACGATTGATCATAGCGGGCATAAGAAGGATCGGCGTATTTGCCCATGAACACATTGCGCGGCGTACCCACTTCGACCACGTTGACCTTCGTGCTCTGGTAAATGGTCGTATCGGCCTGGATATCGAAGGTTTTGCCTCCACTGAACGGAATATAGGGCAGCGAATCCAGCGTGCTTAGGGCGAGCGCGTTCAGCACGCTGTCGTAAGCCGCCCGGTACGTCGTATCGTAGGAGATCTCGCCGATGTAGTTGGGATCATCGGGGTCGCCGATCACCTTGACGATGCGGAAGCTGTCGTTTTTCAACACGTAAGTAAGGGAATCAAACGAGCCCGCGAAGGAACCGGTGATATCCCGGTAATACTCCTGCGCCGAGCGTATTTGACGCAATTTGTCGATCACGGCGCGTTCGCGCTTCTCCCGTTCTGCCTTAAAGGCTATGGGCTCCTCAATGCTCTTGTACAACACCCAAAGCAAGAGGCAGATAATGACAAAAAGGGCCAGGTTGACGGCGATTCTCATGTTCTCGGTTTGTTTTATGAAAGTGAATTTCGTTGCGTGTTGTCCAAAGCCCAAACCGTGCTTTAACACAGAACAGATACTACGAATTAGCTGCCGGTTACGATCTTGCTGTTCCCCTCAAAGGTAGCGCCCTGTTCGATGTGCAGGGTTCCCGACTGTACATCACCGGTAATCGCGCCGCTTTCCGTCAAATGCAACAAGCCTTTAACCCTTACATTTCCCGTGATCCGGCCCATGATGACCGCTTCGCCGACCTCCACATTGCCGATTATGCGACCCTGACTTCCCAGCACCAGCTTGCGCTCACATCTCAGGTCGCCCTCGATCGCCCCATCCATACGGATGCTTTCCCTGGAAAAAAGGTTGCCTTCGAGTCGCGTGCCGGAGGAAATGATGCAAGTAGAATCGGCATCCCTGCCAGGAACACCGTTGAGGTTTTCCGTTTTTCGTTTCTTGGTCGGTATGGCCATGCGAACTGTGGGGTTTAGGCGCCGTTCCCTTATCGGAAAGGGCCGTAACTTCGCGCTTCAAATATAGTCTTTTCGTCTAACTCGCAAGCATGGGTGTCGTGATTTTGGGAATTGAAAGCTCCTGCGACGATACGGCTGCTGCCGTCTGGGCGGGCGATCGCCTGCTCAGCAATGCCGTAGCCAGCCAGGAGATGCACGGGCAATACGGGGGCGTGGTGCCCGAGGTGGCCTCCCGGGCCCATCAGGAAAAGATCGTGCCCGTCGTGGATAAGGCCCTGAAACAGGCCGGACTGTCAGTTCGGGAGCTGGATGCCGTAGCCGTCACCCGAGGACCGGGCCTGCTGGGCGCTCTGATCGTAGGCGTGTCGTTTGCCAAAGCCCTGGCCCTGAGCCTGGATGTTCCCCTCATCGAGGTCAACCACATGGAAGCCCATGTACTGGCCCACTTCATTGAGCCGCCCCGGCCCCGCTTTCCCTTCCTCTGCCTTACGGTGTCGGGTGGTCATACCCAGATCCTGCGGGTGACCGACCACCTGGCCATGGAGCAACTGGGCCAAACCCTGGACGATGCCGCCGGTGAAGCCTTCGACAAAACGGGCAAGCTGTTGGGCCTCCCCTACCCGGCCGGCCCCCAGATCGACCGTCTCGCCCGCCGGGGCAGCCCCCGCTTCGACTTTCCCGAACCGCAGATCCCGGACCTGAACTTCAGCTTCAGCGGCCTGAAAACGGCCATCCTGTATTTCCTGAACCGGGAACTGAACAACGATCCCGACTTCATCGAAAAGAACCGGGCCGACATCTGCGCCACCGTACAGGCCCGCACAGTACCTATTTTATGCACCAAACTGATCAAGGCCTCGGAAAACACCGGACTCCCCCCGACAGCCACACCTGGGG
>JAJDFU010000379.1 GCA_020528935.1 Saprospiraceae bacterium
GATCAATGCCATTCAGCCGCATCTGGACCTTCGCACGCAGGACCTCTCCGGCTACTCGGGCAAGGGGCAGCACACCACGACCTTTGCGGAGATGCACGCTCTCGACTTCGGCGGCAAGCTCATCGACACACCGGGCATCAAGACCCTTTCCTTCAATCACCTCGAGCCTGCGGATGTCGCACACAATTTCCGGGAGTTTTTTGCCCTTTCCGAGGCGTGTAAGTTCGGCGGCAACTGCCTGCATCGCGACGAGCCCGGCTGCGCGGTCAAGGCCGCTGTGGAGGAGGGCCTGGTGAGCGAACTGCGCTACTTCAACTACCTGCAGCTGCTGGAAGAAGTGGAGGCGCACAAATCCTGGGAGCGGCCGAATTTGTAGGTAAACGGCCGTTGGCAGAGGAAGCTAACCCGGCTTATTCACGGGCTCCCGTAAACAATGACGATAAACGGCTGAAAACTTGCTTATTTTCAACCAATTCGTCAGCCCCTGAGCGGAAAATTCGGTGCATTTTCCGGGTTAAAAAGGACGATCTATGGCTTATCAGAGCCGAAAACGCAAATACCTGAGCCGCCGAGAGCGCCTGCGGCGCGACTGGCGCAACATCGGCATTATCCTGCTCTTTGCGGGCATGGCCGCACTGGCCTGGCTGATCCTCAACCTGCAGGATATCCTCAACTGGGCCAGGACCTACACCTACTAAGCATAAAGCCGAAGGGGTTGCCGTGTGCGTTTGCGTGTGCCTGCCTGCCGGTTACCTGCCGAAGGCATGGCAGGCTGGAGCGTGCGAGTAATGGATTGCACGCCCGAATACCCCTTCTGTACTTTTGAGCTTGTACTTATCCTTGAAACCCTGTTTGAAGCCTTGGGTACATCCGGAATCGGCGGCCAACTTCATCTTTGTGCAAGAGCTGTGTTTTCCCCGCGGCAGCACCTTTATTTGGCGTATATTTGTTTGCTATGGAGCACATTCGCAACTTCTGTGTGATCGCGCATATCGATCACGGGAAAAGTACCCTTTCCGACCGCCTGCTGGAATTCACCAAAACGATTTCCGAGCGGGATATGAAAGACCAGGCCCTCGACAGCATGGACCTGGAGCGCGAGCGCGGCATCACCATCAAAAGCCACGCCATTCAAATGTATTTCGAGCATTCGGATGGCCACACCTATACGTTCAACCTCATCGATACGCCAGGTCACGTGGACTTCTCCTACGAGGTATCCCGCAGCATCGCGGCCTGTGAGGGGGCGTTGTTGCTGGTGGATGCCTCCCAGGGCATTCAGGCCCAGACCATCTCCAACCTCTACCTGGCTATAGATCACGATCTGGAGATCATCCCTGTGCTCAACAAGGTAGATATGGAGAGCGCCATGATCGATGAGGTGGCCGACCAGATCATCGATCTCATCGGCTGCAGCAGGGAGGAGATCCTTCTGGCCAGTGGAAAGACCGGCCAGGGCGTACCCGAAATACTGGCCGCCATCGTGGATCGCATACCGCCGCCCAAGGGAGATCCCGAGGCACCGCTGCAAGCCTTGATTTTCGATTCCGTCTTCAATTCATTTCGCGGGGTGATTGCCTATTTTCGCATCTTCAACGGTACCCTGCGCAAGGGCGATGACGTGCGCTTTTTCCACGCCGACAAGGAATACCAGGCCGATGAGATCGGCATCCTTCAGCTCGATCAGGTTCCCAAGGAAGAACTCTGTGCGGGGAATGTGGGCTACATCATCACCGGCATCAAGGAATCGCGCGAGATCAAGGTAGGGGATACCATCACCAAAGTGGACCATCCCTGCGACCGGGCGGTAAGAGGCTTCGAGGATGTGAAGCCCATGGTCTTTGCCGGCATCTTCCCCATCGACAACGACGATTATGAAGATCTGCGCGACAGCCTGGAAAAACTCCAGCTCAACGACGCCTCCCTGGTCTTCGAGCCGGAAACCTCAGCGGCTTTGGGCTTTGGCTTTCGCTGTGGCTTCCTGGGCATGCTGCACCTGGAGATCGTGCAGGAGCGGCTGGATCGCGAGTTTGATATGGACGTGATCACCACCGTGCCCAACGTGTCCTATTACGCTTACCTCAAGAACGGCGAGAAGCTCACCGTACGCACCCCTTCCGAGCTGCCGGAGCCCACGATACTGGATCGCGTGGAGGAACCCTACATCTCCGCTCAGATCATCACGAAACCCGAGTATATCGGCGGGATCATGACCCTGTGCATGGAAAAGCGCGGGCAAATGACCAAACAGACCTACCTCACGCAAGACCGCGTGGAACTGACCTTCGAACTGCCCCTGGCCGAGATCGTATTTGACTTTTACGACCGGCTCAAGTCGCTGTCGCGCGGCTACGCCTCCTTTGACTACCAACCCACCGAATATCGGGCCAGCGACCTGGTGCGCCTGGACATCAAGCTCAACGGCGAGCCGGTGGATGCCCTTTCTGCCCTGGTGCATCGCGAGAAAGCCGAAGCGTTCGGGAGGAAGATCTGCAAAAAACTGAAAGAGTTGTTGCCTCGACAGCAATTTATGATCGCCATTCAGGCTGCGGTAGGGGCAAAGATCATCGCCAGAGAGACGATCTCGGCGCTCCGCAAGGACGTGACCGCAAAATGCTACGGCGGAGACATCACGCGAAAGCGAAAGCTGCTGGAAAAGCAGAAAAAGGGCAAAAAGCGGATGCGCCAGATCGGCAGTGTAGAAGTACCTCAAAAGGCCTTTCTCGAGGTGCTCAAGCTGGACTGACACCCGCTTTTTCCCTGTACATGGTTTTGTGACCTGGTCGGGCCGGTGTTGCTAAAGCATACCGGCCTGTAGGCCTCTCAAAGCTCAGCTGGCACTCCGATGCGCCAGCACATTAGGGGGATAGAAAAACGTATAAACGCAGGTAGGATATGTTTCAGAGGGGATTGGGATTCGCGATGTGCTCGCGAGGGCAAAAGTAAGGGGGCTTGAATGCAGCAATTGCCTTGGGCAAATTACCGGCGGCCGCGGGCGGATGAAAAATTTAGCGCAACCAAAAATCCTCCGCCTAGCAGAAATGCCCCTGTAGCGATGTACAAAATTAGCATGATCGCATCGGGTTTTGATGATTAAAAAATAGCGTTTTCACTGGCTCCAAGGGGCAGTCACTAAAATGGGGAAAAATCCCGACTTCTCCTAAGGCTTTATCAAAAAAATGAGGCCTTTTTTCAAAACCGTTTCTTGGGAAGAACCGCATTTGCGTAAAGCAAAGCTACCGTAGGCTTCGTACTTCCTCCTTCGGGTTCGAGGGTGATATTTACGCTTTCCGCATGGGGGATATAGGTGATGCGGTGCAGCGCAGCCTGGTCGTTTTCCTCCAATACCCCCATGCTGACCATCTCCCCTTCCACATCGGCCCAGGCCTGGTATTGCTTGCCTTTCGGCGGGGCGGGCATGCCGTTCATGCACAGCAAAACCGCCTTTTCCCGTTCGTTCCAGTACGCGGTGGCAAATGCCTGGGGCGCCAGCTTGGATCCTTCCAGGATCAGGGGCTGAGTGTGCTCTTTCTGGATGAAAGCGATGGCTTGCTGGGCTTCTCTGAGCTGTTCTTTTTCACTTTTGCAGTCGCGGTCCAGCTCGATGTAGTCTTTTTTCAAAGCCGTGAGGCGGCCTTCGCTGCGCCGGTGCTGTTGGAAAAAATAGATGCAGCTGGCCAGTAAAACGAAGCCTGCTGCCAGCGAGATCCAACGCCTCAGGGGAGGGGTGGAAGCAGAGGGGGAACTGCCCTGCCCGGGGTCGAGAGGCTCCTTGGGATCGGCGCCGGATCGCTCTTGGCTCTGAAGCCTGTCCGGCGGGGTAATGGCATGACTCCGCGCGTAGCGCTCCAGGGCATTCTGCATTGCCTCGATCTCTTCCTGCACGTCGGGATGTTCGGCAGCCAGCGCTTCCACTTTTGCACTTTCCTCTTCATCGGTCAGGCCGAGTACATACATTTCCAGTAAACCCGAGCTGTATAGCTGTTCTTTGTCCATGCGTCATGCGAATTGTTTACGCATTCACGGCTGCTTACACGGCCGTGGCGTGTTCGTCAACCTCCTCGTGCACGAGCTGAAGCGCTGCGTGCAATTCGGAGCAGAGTTCTCTGAAGGCTTGTCCGCAGATTCCTGCACGCTAATCCAGATAGCCAGTCTGTTCGAAGTCAAGTCAATGATCGCTTGCGGCCGTTTGCAGGTCTGTGCCGGGTTCAGTGCGTGCCGGAGCATGCCGCGCACATCCCGGAGCCGCGTTGCACAGGCTTTTTGCTGGCCAGTGTGCAGCGTACAGGTCCCGCAGGTAAAAAATGCCCGTACGGGAAGGAAAACGGCGACACTTGCGGCCATGAATGTCTTTTTCGGGGTTTTGCCTAGCATGCACTGCTGCGCAATATCGCTTGCAGCCTTACCGCTTTCGGCTCAAGGGAACCCGGCTCCGCACCCGGCCTGGAGAAGCATGGCGAGAAATGATCTCGGCAGCGTCAAACGGCTTCATGCAGTTCGGGATAAGGGGGCTTGTCTTGTGCGAAAATTGGCTCGGCTGCTGTCCTCCTCAAACTCCACTCCCAAACAAGAGATCTGTCGAAAAGTTTGCGTAGGGTTAGCTTATTTGGATGCGGTCCGCAAAAAAGAGATATTTTGCGGTTCGGGTGATCCAAAACCGAGCTTCCTTCGTATTTATGGGGGAAGATCTTATTTTTTGTCACGAAATCTCAAGCGAAAATCATGCGAATACTTCTCCTCTTTTTGTTTACTGCTGTATTTAGCGTGTTGGCGCATGCCCAACGCGACCTGGTGGAAGTAACCCAAGGCTTGAAGAACTACAACACCATGGTCTCGGCCCTGAAGTCAACCGGCCTTGTGGATGATCTTCGCGGCGGTGGGCCGCTTACTGTTCTGGCACCTACGGATGAGGCCTTCGAGCAGTTGAATGCTTCCGAGCGGAATGCGCTGTTCCAATCCGGAAACGAGAACGCCTTGGCGCGGCTGTTGACCTACCACCTGCTGCCCGGCCTGCACACGGCGGGCGATATCCTGAAGGCTGTCCGGGAGAACGGCAACCGGGCTACCTTCAAGACGCTGGAAGGGGGCGAACTCACGGCCACCATCCGGGGCGATGCGCTCTATTTCATCGACGAGCAGGGGCGCGAATCCAAATGGATCTCTACGGACCACCGGGCATCCAACGGGACTTTGCACGCGCTGGATGCCGTGCTGCTGCCCGCCGATTGACCGGTTTCAGGCTCGATCCAGTTCGATCAGGCTGATCTCCGGTAAGATGCCTACCCGGCCCGGATAGCCGATAAAACCCAGGCCGCGGTTGACGTAAAGGAATTGTTGGCCCTGGCTGTAGAGTCCGGCCCACGGTTCGTACACATACTGAATGGGGATCCATTTACCCCAGCCCGGGATTTCACCGCCAAACTGAATGCCGGGGGTTTGGCGGGAAAAGGGG
>JAJDFU010000536.1 GCA_020528935.1 Saprospiraceae bacterium
CCCTTCAGTTCTTGGATGGCGTCGGCGTCCATGTCCGTCCCGCCCAGTAACAGTTGAAAGCGTTGACTGGTCGCTGTTGTCTCCTCAATGATCTGGTGATAGCCTTCGCTTTCGTAGTCGGTGCGCATTTCCAGGGCCTGATTGATCTCCCGGATGCGCTCTGCAAGGCGGCGGGCCTCTTCAAAGGCCGTAAGGGTTTCGTCCAGTACGGTTTTGCCCTTCGGCAGTTCGAGTTCCTGGTGCAGGAAAGCCAGGCTGCGATCATTGGGCCGGCTGACGCGGCCTTCCTGGGGGCTGATGTGCCCGGCCAGGATCTTGAGCAGGGTGGACTTTCCGGCCCCGTTGCGGCCGACCAGTCCTGCTTTGTCGCGATCGCCGATGACCAGGTCGATGTGGTCCAGCAGGATGCGATCGCCGTATTGGACATAGATATTGGAAGCGGTGATCATGCAGTGCAAAGTTAGGGAAAAGCGGGTGGTTCGTCAGCCCCGGGCCTTCTCCAGGGTGAAGCCGAAGGTGGAGCCCAGGTTGGGCGTGGAGCGCACGTTGATGGTCTGCTTGTGGGCTTCGATGATGTGTTTGACGATGGAAAGCCCCAGGCCCGATCCGCCCTTGTCGCGAGAGCGGCTTTTCTCCACCCGGTAAAAGCGGTCGAAGACGTGATCCAGATGCTTCTTGGGAATGCCGATGCCGTTGTCGGCCACTTCCAGCAGGATGTATTTGTCCATATCGTAAAAGCCGACCTTGGTGAGGCCGTCGGCATGCCCGTACTTGATGGAATTGTGGATGAGGTTCATCAACACCTGGCGGATGGATTCGCGATCGGCGCGCACCTTGAAGCCCTGGGAGGCGCCATCCTTGAATTCCAGGCTGATGTTCCGCGCTTTGGCCTTGAACTCCAGATCCTCAAACACTTCACAGACCAGGTCCTTGATGTCGAAGGTTTGCATCTCCAGGAGCAGCTCGCCCGACTCCAGGCGGGAAATGGCTTCCAGATCCTCCACGATAACCTGAAGGCGTTCCACGTTCTTCGCTGCTTTTTCCAGAAAGGTCTGGTTCACTTCGGCATCGTACAGCCCGCCGTCCAGCAAGGTGTGCAAATACCCCTGAATATTGAAAATGGGCGTTTTGAGCTCGTGGGAGATATCGCCTACAAACTTGCGGCGGTATTCGGCCCACGACTTGTACTTCTCGATTTCTTTGGCCTGGGTGTCGGCCCATTCGGTCACTTCCCGTTCCACCCGGTCGATGATGTTGACCCGCAGGTCGACCGATTTGCGCTTCTCGCGCGGGGTGAGTTTGTGTTTGTGAATGGTTTTGTAGATCAGCTTGATCTTTCGATAGATGTATTTGCGCAGATAGAAAACGATAATGAGGTAGGAAAAGCCGAAAGCGACGAGCGTCCAGAGGAGGTAAAGCATCCAGTCCGGGCTGCCCCAGCCGGGCAGAAAAAGGACCAGCAGGGCGAGGAGGCCAACGGCAATAATGAGCAGAGATGCATACAGGGCAATTTGCTGTGGCGTGGGGTTTTTCAGCATTAAAACTCGAATTTATAGCCGATTCCTTTTATGGTCTTGATGTAGTGGTCGCCGATCTTTTCGCGCAATTTGCGAATGTGCACATCGATCGTCCGGTTGCCTACGATAACGTCGGTGCCCCAGACCTTGTTGAAGATCTCCTCCCGGGAGAACACCTTCCCCGGCTTGGACACCAGCAGGTTGAGCAGCTCGAACTCCTTTTTGGCCAGTTCGATGATCTGCTCCCCTTTGATAACGCTCACTTTTTCGCGGTCGATGGCCAGGTCGCCCACGCGAATGATGGGCGCCTCCTCCACTTCATCCTCGCGGTCGGAGCGCCGCAGCAGCGCCTTGACCCGGCTCACCAGCACCCTCGGCCGTATGGGCTTGGTGATGTAGTCGTCGCCACCCACATCCAGTGCGGCAATTTGGGAGTAGTCCTCCTCCCGCGCGGTGAGAAAGGCGATGAGGGTCTTTTCGAATTCGGGTCTACTGCGCAGGTAGCGGCAAACTTCCACGCCGTCCATCCTGGGCATCATGATATCGAGTATGATGAGCTGGGGCCTGTTGTCTTCCGCTTCCTGTATGGCCTCTTCGCCATTGGAGGCGGTAAGCACCTCGTAGCCTTCTTTTTCCAGGTTGTACTTGAGGAAAGAGATGATGTCGGGTTCATCATCCACGATGAGGATTTTGTTGGATTCCATTTCCGGTGCGTCTTTTGGTATAAAAATAGCTTTTATGCCCGACACGGGGAGTCCGTATAGAAATAAGGTTTGGCGGGGCTTTGCCCGGCCTTACTTCAGCTCGGCCTCCCGGAGGGTCAGTTCTTCGAGCACCTTCTTGTAGAGGCGCTCCAGCCGGGGCATATCCTCCTGAAGGATCTCCATCGTAGCTTCAAATTCGGCCTCCTCCACCTGATACAGCTGGAACAGGTAGTCGTAGTATGTATCGGTCAGGCTGTCTTTGACGTAGGTATCGGTCTGCTCGTTGATGATGGCTTCGGCCTCGTGGATCTGAGCCAGCAGGGGAACGAGGCGATCCTCGGGGATGGGGAGTTCTTCCTCCGGTTGGCAGGAGAGGGTCACCAGCAGCAGGAAAAGAAGCGGCGGCAGGCGCATCAGTCGAAGTATTGTTTGGGATAGTAATAAGCGACCAGCTTGCCTCGCCGGGGCGCGACGTCCTTCCAGCTGGAGACCTCCATGGCCACCTGTGCGATACCGCATGTAGGGACGTTGGGGATGTAGTGTTCTGCAAAGTAATTGGCCACGGCGGTGATGGTGGGGTTGTGCCCGAAGAGCAATACCGTTTCGGCTTCTTCGGGCAGTTTTTGTAGCAGCTGGAGCAGATCGCCGGGATAGGCGTCGTAGATGCGGCGTTCCACGCGAATGCGTTCTGCGGGCCAGCCGAGGGACTCCGCGAAAAACCGGGCGGTGGTGAAGGCTCGCACAGCCGGGCTGGAGAGGATCACATCCGGCTTGATGCCTTTGCCGGCGAGCAAGCGGGCCATGAACGGCGCATCGCGCAGGCCTCTTTTGTTGAGGGGGCGTTCGATGTCGGCCAGGTCGGGCTCTTTCCAGCTCGACTTGGCGTGCCGTATGAACAGGACGGTTTTCATTGCGTATATTTCACATACTACAACCGCGGAGGCGGGGCTTGGGTTTCCCCCGGAGCAGGCCGCAACGGCGGCCGGAAAATTAGGCAAAATTGCCTGGCTTTGCCAGGCCCAACGGCCTGGTGAGCCCGGCCAGGCAGATAGCAGAAATCGTTTACCTTTACTTCAGAGAAGCGAAATACATCCCCACGAATCCAAGTAACGAGGCGGAACGCCTCGAGTGCAACCGATATTTTTCCTTATTCCCAATTCGCACGGCCGATGAATTTCAAAGACAAAGTCGTATGGATAACGGGCGCCTCCTCCGGTATTGGAGAGGGACTCGCTTATGCGCTGGCCAACGAGGGAGCCAAGCTGGCTATTTCCAGCCGGAACGAAACGGAATTGGAGCGCGTGAAGGGCAACTGTCCCCAGGGGATCGAAGTAGAAGTCATTCCCATGGACGTATCGCATTTTGACCGCGTACCCATAGCTGCCCAGCGAGTGCTCGATCGCTTCGGCTTCATCAATATTCTGATCAACAATGCGGGTATTTCTCAACGGGACCTGGTGAAGGATACCGTACTGGAAGTGGACAAAAAGCTCATGGACGTCAATTACCTGGGTACGGTAGCGGTGACCAAGGCCGTGCTGCCGGCCATGATCCAGCAGCGTTTCGGGCACATCGTCACCATCAGCAGCGTGCTCGGCAAATACGGGGTGGCATACCGCTCCGGCTACAGTGCCAGCAAGCATGCCTTGCACGGTTTCTTTGACTCCCTGCGCGCCGAGCTGGAGGGGGAACAAGTAGATATCACCCTGATCTGTCCGGGTTATGTTCGCACTAATGTGACCATCAATGCCCTGAAAGGCGACGGCTCCAAAAACAACGTGATGGCCGAGAGTACGGCCGCCGGCATGGAGCCCGCCGAATTTGCCCGAAAGGCCCTGCGGGCGATATCCCGGCGAAGTCCGGAAGTGTACATCGGCGGCAAGGAAGCCGTTGCGATATACCTCAAGCGCTTTGTGCCTGGCCTTTTCCGGCGCATCATTGCCCGCCAAAAGCTGGAGTGAGCCTTTTTTCCGGATAAGAGGGATTCTTCGCGCACCGATCCGCTGGCTGATGCTGCGGGGCGATCGGTGGCGGACCTTTCAGGTGAGAATGCCGGCTATGGCGGCCGTAAGAAAACAGGCCACCGTGCCGCCTACCAATGCCAGTATACCCAATTCGGTAAGGCTGCGGCGCTGTCCCGGCGCGATCGCCCCTATCCCTCCGATCTGTATGCCGATGGAGGCAAAATTGGAGAATCCGCAGAGGGCGTAGGTAGCGATCAGGATAGATTTGGAATCCAGGAGTAATTCAGAGGCCCGGATCTGCTGCAGTTCGGAATAGGCTACAAACTCGTTGACGACCGTCTTGGTACCCAAAAGCTGGCCAACCAGCAACACATCCTGGCTGGGGGTGCCCAGCAGCCAGGCTACCGGCGCAAACAGCAAGCCCAGCAGATAGGTAAAGGTGAGCCCTTCGAACCGGTTGCCGGTGGCTTCCCGTATAGGCGCATTCAGGTTCAGCCATTCGCCGGGGTAATTTTTCAGCAGTTCGTTGGCCATGAAGATCAGGGCGGTAAACACCAGCAGCATGGCCCCTACATTGACAGCGAGCCGAAGGCCGTCGGCGGTGCCTTTGCTAATGGCGTCCAGGAGATTGGCGCCGGTGTCCCCGCTCATACTCATCTGGCTTTCGATGGGCTTTTCTGCCTGTTCCGGAACGAGCATCTTGGAGGCTACAAGGGCTGCCGGGGCCGAAATGATCGAAGCGGTGAGCAGGTGCTTGGCAAAATACGTCTGCTGTTGCGCATCTGTGCCGCCCAGCATGCCGATGTAAGCGGCAAACACCCCTCCGGCAATAGTGGCCATACCCCCGGTCATCAGGCAGAGGAGCTCCGAACGGGTGAGGTTTTCGAGATAGGGTTTGATGATGAGCGGGGCTTCCGTTTGGCCGATGAACACATTGGCGGCAACGGCCAGGCTCTCCGGACCGCTCAGTCCCATCGTGCGTTTCATGATCCAGGCCGCGCCGTAGATCACTTTTTGCAGAAGGCCGAAATAATACAAAATGGCGGAAAGGGCCGAGAAAAAGATGATGGTGGGCAGTACCTGAAAGGCGAAGATGTAACCGAAGGTGTCTCTGTTGGTGACCAGGCTGCCGAAGATGAACTCGGCTCCCGCATTCGTGAAGCTGAGGATGATAGTGAAAAAGCGGGCAAACCCCTCGAAAAAGGCATTGATCACGGGCACCTTGAGGATGAGAATGCCCAGCGCGAGCTGAAGCCCCATACCTGCCAGGACCAGCTTCCAGTCAATCGCCTTGCGATTCGTGCTCAGCAAATAGCAGATACCCAGCAGGGCCGCGATACCCAGCGTACCCCGGCCGATGTCTTCCAAGGGCGACATGCGGTGTTTTCGTTTGGATCAAGGTATAGAAAAATTGCGGCTTTACCGGCGGTGCTCCGTATTTTTGAGCGGTCAGAACAGCGCGCGCATTATGACACCACCATCATACCTCATAGGCATTACCGGCGGGAGTGGCTCCGGCAAGACGACTTTTCTGGAACGATTGCGCGGCCACTTCCCGGAATCCTGTATTACGGTGATCAGCCAGGACAATTACTACCGGCCGAAGGAAGAGCAGATGCTGGATCCCGACGGGGTGCCGAATTACGACCTGCCCCACGCGATCGACCACCAGGGCCTGTTGGTGGATGTGCGGCACCTGATGAGCGGCCGGGAGGTCGTGCGAACCGAGTACACCTTCAACAACGCCCGGGCCACGCCCCGGCCGGTGGTCATGAAGCCCGCCCCAATCCTGCTTATTGAGGGGCTCTTTGTGTTTCACGATCCCGGCCTGCTGGACCTGATCGATCTGAAGCTGTACCTGCATGCCAAAGAAAATCTCAAGGTGATCCGCCGCATCAGGCGCGATCAGGAGGAGCGCAATTACGAGCTGGAAGACGTGCTCTACCGCTACGAAAAACACGTGATCCCCACCTTTGAAGAATATATCAAACCCTACCGGGAGAAGGCCGATATGGTCATTAACAACAACAAGGGGTTTGATCAGGGACTGCAAGTGGTGGTGGGCTTTCTGGAGCACCGCCTGCAAAACATTCCCCCTTCTTCCGCCTGAGTCCGCAGGCTACAGAAAAAAAATTTGCACCGTTGAAAGCTATATCCTAACTTTGTTACATGCAGAGGGCGAAAAGCCTTCACTTCTTTGAGAGTCTGCCAGTTTTCTACACCTCCATCAATCTATCTACCTACCAAAAGGCTGATCATCCGGTTTCTATGTCTACGCTTCGCTTTGATGTAGATCTCCGGAATTATGAACGCCACTACTTTAAAGGTTTACAAAAAGTTCACCTGAAAAAACAATGAGTTTAAATCAGGTGTCTTTTTTCGCTTAGCGAAAGCGGCAGCCAAGCAAAGTTGCCGCTTCGCGATGCATGAGCTGAGCTTTGAATAGGTTTTCTACTTGTATTCTGACATTGTAGCTCTTCCATTCGAAAAGACGAGCCGCAGGATTGAATACAGAAGCAAGACGGTTGAACAAACACAATGACCACCAGTGGAGGATCTGTATGGCCTTAAGGCCGGTTTCCTCTTCTTTGGATTCACCTGTGCCCGATCTCTTCTTTTGTTTTACACTCCTCGAGCTGGTCTCGGTGATCGGAACCGTTTCTTGCCCGATTGGGCAGGTGCGCGTCCCATCCCTCTGATATGGAAGCGCATGATTCCATAACTATCCAAACCAGCTGACGTGTATCAGGATCTTCTGAACAAGCAGAAAACGCTTTCGGTAATCGGGCTGGGCTACGTGGGCCTACCCGTAGCCCTGGAGATGGCCAAGTATTTCCAGGTCATCGGTTTTGACATCAACCCCGAGCGAATAGCTATGATGAAGGAAGGTGTGGATCCCTCGCACGAGTTGGACGGATCCGCCTTCCAAGACAAAGACATCTGTTTTACGGCCAATGCGGAGGACCTCAAGCACGCCCAATTCCACATCGTGGCCGTACCCACGCCCATCGATCAGAGTAAGAATCCCAATCTGACCCCCCTGCTGAGTGCCACGGAAAGCGTCGGTAAGGTCCTGAAAAGAGGAGACATCGTGGTTTTCGAGTCTACCGTCTATCCGGGCTGCACCGAGGAGGATTGCATTCCCATTCTGGAGCGGGAATCCGGGCTGAAATTCGGGCGGGATTTCAAGGTCGGCTATTCTCCGGAACGCATCAATCCGGGCGATAAGGAGCGCACGATCGACCGCATATTGAAGGTGGTATCGGGCAGCGATGCGGAAGCCCTGGAGATTATCGCCCAGGTTTACGAAAAAGCCATTCCGGCCGGCATCTACAAGGCTTCTTCCATCAAAGTGGCCGAAGCAGCCAAAGTGATCGAAAACACCCAACGCGACCTCAATATTTCCTTCGTGAATGAACTCTCCATCATTTTTGACACCATGGGGATCGACACGAAGGAAGTGCTGGAGGCGGCGGGTACCAAGTGGAACTTCCTGCGCTTTTCGCCGGGCTTGGTAGGGGGGCACTGTATCGGTGTGGATCCCTACTACTTACTGCACAAGGCCAAGCAATTGGGCTACGACCCCCAGGTCATCCTGAGCGGGCGCCGCATCAACGACGGTATGCCGGCCTTTATCGCCAAACGGCTGGTGCAAACCCTGGTGAGCCGTGACAAAAACCCGGGCCATTCCAAGGTGCTGGTCATGGGAGTGACCTTCAAGGAAAACGTCTCGGATATCCGGAACTCCAAGGTCATCGAACTGGTGCGCGAGCTGATGAAGTACTCCATCCACGTGCATCTGACGGACCCCATCGCTTCGCCCAACGAAGTAGCCCGGGAGTATAATCTGACTCTGATCGACCAGCCCTCTTCCAACTACGACGCGGTCATTGTGGCCGTAGGCCATCGGGAATACGAGGGCCTGGACATGGGGCACTTCCGGTCGATCATGCAGAAGGACGGCCCCATACTCTTTGACTTGAAAGGACTGTACCCGCGACCTTCCGAAAACGGAATGGTGTACTGGAGACTATGATAAGCTGTGCTGCAAAGCACCTGTGAGAAAACGAATTCCCAAAAACCGTAAGAATGATTGCGCCATCCAAAACGCACAGTCAATTAGACCGCAATGAGGCACGTTGGTTCGCTGTTTACACGCGATACAAGCGAGAAAAACTGGTTCGCGACCAACTGGCCGAAAAGCAGATTGAGACCTATCTACCACTCCAAAAACTCACTCGGACCTACACGCGCAAGGTGCGCACCGTACAACTGCCGCTGATCAGCTGCTACGTTTTCGTCCGGATCACCCGCGATCAATACGTAAGGGTGCTGGAAACGGCCGATGTCGTTCAGTTTGTCCGGTTCGGCAAGGAGCTCATTGCTATTCCCGATCGGGAGATCGAACTCATGCAGCGGGTCGTAGGTGAAATGCAAGGTATCGAAGCCGAGCCCCTGACCTTTCTCGAAGGGGACGAAGTAGAGATCCTGGGAGGGCAGCTTACCGGAATACGCGGCACCCTCCTGAAGAAACGGAGTGAGAAAAACTTCGTCATAGAACTACATGGCGTAGGGTACGCGCTGCACATGCACGTGGATCCTGCCCGGTTGCGAAAGGTGCGGCCCCTGGGCGCATCAAGTTAAATTTTCGAGCCCGGTTTTCCTTCACGGGGGGGCTCGAAAACGAAAGAATAGGAAGCTGATAGCACTCAGCGAACTACGTGTATTTATGATGCATGGATAGCCTCTCGGGCATCCGTGCCAAGGTTGGTTTTTTCGTTGGATGAAAAGCCTTGCGACTTTTCAGAGGCGAAGCCTTGCGTTAAAAAAAACTGCATGGCCGGCCGCCTGCCGGTGCTGCGAAGAAAACAAGACCCAGCGGGAGGAGTACGTATTCTCGCCGGGGTATTATAACTTGCGAAAAGAAGGGACATTGATCCACCGTTTACACTACATGCAGAAGACCAACAAACGGAACGGGCGCCCGGTTGCCGGCAATCGCTTTGCCCTCATCGGGGCGGCGGGATTTGTGGCGCCCCGTCATCTTCGGGCCATACGAGATACGGGTAATGAACTGGTGGTGGCACTGGATCGCCACGATTCGGTGGGCGTACTGGACAGCTTTTTTCCCGGCTCGGCCTTCTTCGTGGAGTTCGAGCGATTTGACCGGCACGTCTACAAACTGCACCGCATGGGTAGAGGCGTGGATTACGTCAGTGTCTGTTCGCCGAATCACCTGCACGATGCGCACATCCGCTTTGGTTTGCGCAACGGCGCCGACGTGATCTGCGAGAAGCCTCTGGTGCTGAATCCCTGGAACCTGGATGCCCTGCAAAGCGTGGAAGCCGAAACGGGCAGCCGGGTGTTCAGTATTTTACAGCTTCGCTTTCACCCGGCGGTGCTCGCCCTGAAGCAAAAAGTGGAGTCGGCCCCCCGCCATGCCATCTTCGATCTGGATCTCACCTACATCACCTCCAGGGGGCAGTGGTACTACGCCAGTTGGAAGGGGGATCCCGAGCGCTCCGGGGGTATTGCGACCAATATTGGCATCCACTTCTTCGACATGCTGCAGTGGATCTTCGGCCCGGCAGAGGAAAGCACCGTCTTTTTACATACACACGATCGGGCCAGCGGCTTGCTCCGCTTGAAACGGGCCCGGGTCAAGTGGTTTTTGAGCATCAATCCCGACACGCTGCCGGAGGCGATCCGAATGCAGGGCGGACGCACTTACCGCTCCATCCAAATTGACGGGGAGGAACTGGAATTCAGCTCCGGCTTTGAGGATCTGCACACCCGCAGTTATCAGGCCATTTTACAGGGAGAGGGCTTTCGCCTGTCCGAAGCCGCTCCCGCCATTGAGATGGTTTACCATATTCGCAACGCCTCGCCCGAGGATCCGGGCCGGGATGCGCATCCGTTGGCTTACCTGCCAAGGACTCCACACCCCTTCAGGCGAGGGGGATGGATCGAAAACAAATCATGAGAAAACGCAAACAACAGGCATTAGAGGTGGATTGTACCCATCCCCCCGCGCCAAAGATGCTATGAAGATCTTCGACTTTTCCGCTTCATTGGAGCCGCTTACCGCATTTGTCAAAAATGCGCTGGCCATTGCCGAGCCGGAGGCCGGCGATCGAGACGCCGCCGCCTCCTCCGCGGCATTTTTCAATAGTTTGACGGCCGACATGCATGCGCATTGGCTACCCGGAGTGGACGACGGAGCCGCGAATACCGAACAGGGGCTGGAGATGGTAGGCGGTCTTTGCGACCTGGGCTTCTCCAAGCTGATCGCCACCCCGCACATCATGGCGGATCGATATCCCAACCGGCCGGACGAGTTGCAGGAGATCTTTGAAGAATTTCAGTGGGCAGTGCGGGGAGCCGGGTTGGAGGTTTCCCTGCACCTGGCTGCCGAATATATGCTCGATGAGGGCTTTGAAGAGCACTTGGAATCGGATGCTTTGCTCACACTGGACGGCACGCACCTGCTGGTTGAAATGCCGCTGATGCATCCTTTCCCGAGGCTGCACGAGGTGCTGTTTCAGTTGAAGACGAGGGGTATTCAGCCCATTTTGGCACATCCGGAGCGCTACCTGTATTACCGCTCGGATTTCTCCGGGCTCCTGGCCCTGAAAGAAAAGGGGTGCTTGTTTCAACTGGACCTGCTGGCGCTGACCGGTCAGTATGGTACGGTGGTGAAAAAACAGGCCAACAAATTGCTCCGCCGGGGGGCCTATGAATGGGCCGGCACGGATGTCCATCATCCGCGGCAGGTGGAGCGCTTAAAGCAGCATACATGGACCATTCAACAAGCCTGGCTCAATCCCGGACTCTGATGCGTCGCTGTCCGCGCTTTCCCACATCCGAAAAGGGGCGCTCACGCAAGGCATAGAGTTCTGTTCTTTTCCATGCAGTTGAATGATTCTTCGAATTGGTAACCCAACCAATGGATCTGTCCGCAGGGCGGTCCATTGCGCAATCACAAACGATCATGAAAATACTTGTCACGGGCACAGCGGGATTCATCGGTTTTCACCTGGCTAATCAGCTACTCGAACGAGGCGATGAGGTAACGGGCCTGGATGTGATCAACGATTACTACGACCCGAATCTGAAATACGACCGCCTGGCTTATGCCGGCATTCCGCGCGAAGAAGTGGCTTACGGCAAGTTGGTGCAAAGCCAGAAGCATTCCGGCTATCGCTTCATCCGTCTGGCGCTGGAGGATCGCGAAGGCATGGAGCGCCTCTTTGCGGAAGAATCCTTCGACGCTGTGGTGAATCTGGCCGCACAGGCCGGCGTGCGCTACAGCCTGGTCAATCCCTATGCCTATGTGGAGAGCAACATCGTGGGCTTTGTCAACATATTGGAGGGATGCCGTCATCACGGGGTGAAGCATCTGGTGTACGCCTCCAGTTCCAGTGTGTACGGCCTGAATGAAAAAATGCCGCTGGCCACTTCGGACAATGTGGATCATCCCATTTCGCTCTATGCCGCCTCCAAGAAAAGCAACGAACTGATGGCCCATACCTACAGCCATTTGTATGGCTTACCCACTACGGGCCTGCGGTTTTTCACCGTTTATGGCCCCTGGGGGAGGCCGGACATGGCCTTGTTTCTATTTGCCGAGGCGATCCGCAAGGGCGAACCCATCAAGGTGTTTAATCACGGCAATATGATTCGCGATTTCACCTACATCGATGACATCGTAGAAGGCGTTATCCGGGTGGTCGACCATCCGCCGGCCGGCAATACCGAATGGGATGGCCAGGCACCTGATCCCTCTACCTCCAGGGCGCCTTACAAGGTGTACAATATCGGGAACCAAAGCCCGGTAAAGCTCATGGACTTCATTTCCGCCATTGAAGAACAACTGGGTCGGGAGGCGAAAAAGAACATGTTGCCCATGCAGGCGGGCGATGTGGCGGCCACGCATGCCGAGGTGAGTGATCTGGTGGCAGATCTGGGTTACAAACCGGCCACCCCCGTACGCGAAGGCATCCGCAGGTTTATCCGCTGGTATGAATCGTACTTCGGAGCGGCGAGCCTGCCGCTTTCCAACTCGGACGCCCAGGGATGAGCCTTCCTTCGACCCCGGTTTGTCGCGAGGGCGAACAAGCCGAACCAATCTATTTTTCGTAAAACCAACTACCCCCGCTATGCGACTATTACTTGGTATTGTGTTTGCGTTGCTCCTGGCCACCTCCTGTGTGCGCTACAAGGAATTGCTCTATTTCAACGAAGGCCCGGAATTTCCGGATTCCACCGTAGTGGCTCCCATTATTCCGGACCTCGTCATCCAGCCGGATGACCTTCTGTCCATACAAGTGACCGCCCTGGATATAGAAGCTGCGGCGCCGTTCAACGTTCAGCCTCCTCTGGTGGGCGGCGCCGGTGGCGGCATGCCGGGTACGACCATAGCCAGACCGCTTCTCGGCTACTTGGTCGACAAGGACGGCTTCATCGACTTTCCGGTACTGGGCCGGTTGCGGGTTGCGGGGCTCACGACCACCGAGCTGAAAAGGTACTTGAATAATAAACTGAAGTCTTATTTAAAGAATCCGGTCGTCTTGATCCGGTTTGTGAATTTCCAGGTGAGCGTATTCGGAGAAGTGGCCGACCCGGGCAACATCCTGCTGCCCAACGAACGCATCACCGTGCTGGATGCCCTGAGCTTTGCCGGTGATCTCACGCCTTTTGCCAATCGCACCAACCTGCTGATCATTCGCAACTACAACGGCAAGCAGTACTATGGCCGGATCAATCTGCAGGACCGGGATTTGTTCAGTTCGCCCTATTACTACCTCAAGCAAAACGACATAATTTACGTAGAACCATTGCGGGAACGCACTGCCGAAGTTACCGATCAGGCCAGCCGGGTGCTGCCTTACTTTTCCATCGTAACCTCATTGACGACCCTTACGCTGACCATTGTAAGCCTGACGGCCATTGGTGGCGAATGATCTTCGAGCCAAGGGAGTATGAAGACCACCGATTTGTAGTTTAAAAAACCGAAAGTTGTGAAACTAGACCAGATCAATACCCATCAGAACGGGGCAGAGGAGAAGTCGGGCACCCCCGAGCTCGACCTGGTAGGCTATTTCAGAAGGCTTCGCCGAAGATGGTATATCGTGTTGTTTTGTGCTGTTTTGGGCTTCCTGCTGGCCAGAGCCTATCTGCGGTTTGCCTTTCCGATTTACGTTGCCAAGAGCATGATCTTCATCAAAGGGGATCCGGAATCCTCCGGAACAGCACTGGCCGTGGGGGCAATCCGTCAGGAA
>JAJDFU010000293.1 GCA_020528935.1 Saprospiraceae bacterium
TTCGGTGGGCTCCTCCAATGTGCTCATGGCACTGGGCTATCGCTTCACCGACGACCCGGATGCGCTAAACCGCCAACTCGACCGGGCCGGGCTCTGCTTTTTGCACGCCCCTCTGTTCCACCCGGCGCTCAAGGCGGTGGTCCCCATTCGCAAGGCCCTGGGCGTGAAAACCTTTTTCAATATGCTGGGCCCCCTGGTCAATCCCGTGCAGCCCACGCATCAGTTGTACGGCACCTTCAGCCCGGAGCTGTCGCGCCTGTACCAGTACGTGATGCAGCCAAGCGGCCGCCAGTACGCGATCGTGCATGCGCTCGACGGCTATGACGAGATCTCCCTCACCGGGCCGGTGCGGGTGCACCGGCCGAACGGGGAGGAGGTGCTTCATCCGGAGGCTTTGGATTTGCCCGCCTATTCGCCCGACGAGCTGGATGGGGGGCGCAGTGTGGAAGAAGCCGCCGGCATCCTGCTCGCCGTACTGGAAGACCGGGCCACCCCCGCCCAGAAGGATGTGGTGCTCGCCAATGCCGGCCTGGCCATTCAGGTGCGGAAGCCCGGGCAAGGCCTGGCCGACTGCCTGGCCGAGGCGCGGGAGAGCATCGAAAGCGGAAGGGCGTTGGGGGTATTGAAAAAAGTAGTAAACGAAACCGATGGATAAAAGCAGACGGATGCGCCCGAACGAATGTAGGATGAACGCCTGTCGCCCGCAACCGCATCCGTCCGCCAATTCAGCGAATGCATTTCAAACACCCGATCATGAATATCCTCGACCAGATCGTCGCACACAAGAAAAAAGAGATCACCGAGCGAAAGGCGCTCTACCCGGTGAAACTGCTGGAGCAAAGCATTGATTTCGAGACGCCGGTGGTGTCGTTGCGCAGGTACGTCCAGCGGCCCGATAAGAGCGGCATCATCGCCGAATTTAAGCGGCGCTCGCCCTCCAGGGGGGAGATCAATCCCTACGCCTCGGTGGAAAAGGTATCCATCAGCTATATGCAGGCGGGCGCCTCGGCCCTGAGTGTGCTGACGGACAGCCACTTCTTCGGCGGACGGAACGAAGACCTCACGGAGGCCCGCACCTTCAACTTTTGCCCCATCCTGCGCAAGGATTTCATCCTGGACGAGTACCAACTGATCGAAGCCAAGAGCATCGGTGCCGATGCGGTGCTACTCATCGCCGAATGCCTGGAGAAGCCGCAACTGGCGAATCTGGCCCGCACGGCCCATGGGCTCGGGCTGGAAGTACTGATGGAAGTGCATAGCGCCGCGCAGCTGGACAAGCTCAGCCCGGAGGTGGACCTGGTGGGCGTGAACAACCGCGATCTGGAAGACTTTTCGGTCAGCATCGCAACCTCCCTGGATCTGGCCGAACAGATCCCGGCCGGGCTGGTGAAGGTCTCCGAGAGCGGGATCAGCGATGCCCAGACCATCGTGCAGCTCAAGGAAGCCGGCTACGAAGGCTTTCTCATCGGAGAGCACTTCATGGCGACGCCTGACCCGGGGCGCACCTGCCGGGAGCTGATCCTGCAGATCCGCCACATTGAAGAGCTCTACAAAAACGCCATCGCATGAAACTGAAAGTATGCGGCCTCCGCGATCCCGAAAACATCCGGGCCCTGCTGGAGCTGGGACTGGATTACACCGGCCTTCTCTTTTATCCGAAATCCAGCCGCTACGTGGGTGAGGACGAGTCTCTGGCGGACTGGATTGCGAGATCGGCGGCGCTCTTCGGCGATACCCGGCGGGTCGGCGTATTCGTCAATGCCGAACTGGAATTGCTGCTCAACGCCATTCACGACTACGGCCTGCAAGCCGTACAGCTACACGGCGACGAGCAGCCGGAATACCTGGCCGAACGGCGGCGCTGCGCCCGGCTGGGCACCCTGCCGCAGCTCGAACTCATCAAAGCCTTCGGCCTGCACCGTGACTTCGATTTCGGGCAGACGGAAGCCTATGCCGGAGCCTGCGATTATTTCCTGTTCGACACCCATAGTACGGCGCGCGGCGGTACGGGCCAATCTTTCGACTGGGCTGTGTTGGACCGCTACGCCGGTGAAACGCCCTTTTTCCTCAGCGGCGGCATCGGCCCGGATTCGGCCGAGGCCCTCACCCGCTTTCGCCATCCGGCCTGGGCGGGGATCGACCTCAACAGCCGCTTCGAGATCGAACCGGGACTCAAGGATGTGGATCGCATCCGGCAATTCATTCAGCAACTGGAAAAAACCGAAGTGATATGATCGCGATCGACGAACGCGGCTACTACGGCGAATTCGGGGGGGCCTACATCCCCGAGATGCTGCACGCCAATATCGAGGAGCTGCGCCGGCAGTACGTGGACATCTGGGAAGACGATGCGTTTCAGCGGGATTTTCGCCGCCTGCTGCGCGACTACGTGGGCCGCCCCACGCCCCTCTACCTGGCCGAGCGCCTGAGTGCGCATTACGGCGCGACCATTTACCTGAAGCGGGAAGACCTCTGCCATACAGGTGCCCACAAGGTGAACAACACCATCGGGCAGATCCTCCTGGCGCAGCGCCTGGGCAAAAAGCGCATTATTGCCGAAACCGGTGCGGGCCAGCACGGCGTGGCTACGGCGACGGTCTGTGCGCTGGCCGGCCTGCAATGCATCGTGTATATGGGGGCGGTGGACATCCGGCGGCAGGCCCCGAACGTGAGCCGCATGAAAATGCTGGGGGCCGAGGTGCGCCCGGCCACCAGTGGCAGCCAGACGCTCAAGGACGCCACCAACGAGGCCATACGCGACTGGATCAACCATCCCGAAGACACTCACTACATCATCGGCTCGGCGGTAGGGCCGCATCCCTATCCGGACATGCTGGCCCGCCTTCAGAGCGTGATCAGCGAGGAGATGATGCAACAGCTGGCAGAACAGACGGGCCGCGATGCACCCGATGCCATCCTGGCCTGCGTGGGCGGCGGCAGCAATGCAGCCGGGGCCTACTACCACTACCTCAACCGGCCGGAAGTGCGCCTCATCGCTGTGGAAGCGGCCGGCAAGGGCGTCCACAGCGGCGAGTCGGCAGCCACTTCGGTGCTGGGCACGCAGGGCATCATCCACGGGAGTCGCACCCTGCTCATGCAGACCAATGACGGCCAGATCGTGGAGCCCTACAGCCTTTCGGCCGGGCTGGACTATCCGGGCATCGGCCCCATGCACGCTCACCTCATTGCCAGCGGGCGGGCCGAAGCTATCGCCATTCCCGACGGGGAAGCCGTGCGGGCCGCTTTCTTTCTGGCGCGAAAAGAAGGCATCATTCCCGCCCTGGAAACGGCCCATGCCTTTGCCGCCCTCGACCACCTGGCCTACAGTGCAGATGACGTGCTGGTGGTCAACCTCTCGGGCCGGGGCGACAAGGACCTGGCCACCTTTATTCCCTTTTTGGACGAAAATCGATAGAGTCATCATGAACCGCATCACGGAGCTGTTTCAGCGAAAACCGCACGAGATCCTCAACATCTACTTTACGGCGGGCTATCCGCGCCGGGACGATACCGCCCCCATCGTGCAGGCCCTGGAGCGGGCCGGCGCCGACCTGGTGGAGGTCGGCATGCCCTACAGCGATCCCCTGGCCGACGGCCCCACCATCCAGGCTTCCGGCACCCGGGCACTGGCCAACGGCATGAGCCTGCCGCTGTTGTTCGAGCAACTCGCCGACCTGCGGCCGCGCACCCGGCTGCCCATCGTGCTGATGGGCTACCTCAATCCCATTATGCAGTATGGGGACGAAGCCTTCTTCCGGCGCTGCGCCGAGCTGGGGGTAGATGGCCTCATCATTCCCGATCTGCCCATGCCCGAATACGAAGCGCATTACCGGGATCTGGTCCGCGACCTGGACCTGGGCTTCAGCTTCCTCATCACGCCCCAAACCAGCGCGGAACGCATCCGGCGGGTGGACGAGCTGAGCCGCGGCTTTATCTACATGGTGAGCAATGCCAGCATCACCGGTGCAAAAAACGCCATCAGCGGCAAGCAGATCGAATACTTCCGGCGCATTCAGGCCATGGAACTGGACACTCCCCGGCTCATCGGCTTCGGCATCTCCAACCGGGAGACCTTCACCACGGCCTGTGAATTCGCTCAGGGCGCCATCATCGGCAGTGCGTTCATCCGGGCGCTGGGCGATGCCGGCGGCCCGCTCGAACCGGCCATTACGCGCTTCGTGCACGCCATACGGGGCATTCAGGTTCCCATTCACTAGATGACCGCCGGTTAGATATTAAGCGGTTGTGACGATGTAAAAAGCCAGCGCTCATGATCATTCAACTAGAACCCAACATTCAGCCCGGACAGCTTCAAGGGGTAGAGAAAGCCCTGGAAGCCATTCGCTACCGGGCCAAGCGCGTGACCACCCAGCAGGCCGACTACCTGGTTTGCGTGGGTAAAGCCCCCTTCGATATCCGGTCCATTGGCATCCTGCCGGGGGTGCGCGACATTCACCGGGTCAGTGATTCGTACAAATTGGTCAGCCGCAAATGGCGGGTGGAAGATACCGTCATTGATCTGGGAAACGGCCTGAAGGTTGGCACCGGGCATTTTGCCCTCATGGCCGGGCCGTGCTCTATCGAATCCGAAGCACAGGTGGACGAGGTGATCGCGCACCTGGTGGCCAATGAGGTGCGCATCATGCGGGGCGGGGTGTACAAGCCGCGTTCCTCGCCTTATTCCTTTCGGGGCTTGGGTATGGAAGGCCTGCGCATGTGGCACGAAAAGGCCCGCGCCGCCGGCATTCGCATCATCACGGAAGTGATGATGGTAGAGCAGATCGACGCTATGGCGCCCTACGTGGACATTTTCCAGGTGGGCGCCCGCAATGCCCAGAATTTCAACCTGCTGGATGCGCTCGGCGGCGTGGACAAACCGGTATTGCTCAAGCGGGGCGTAAGCGGCACCCTGAGCGAGTTGCTGCACGCTGCCGAATACATCTTCAGCAATGGCAACGAGCGCATCCTCCTCTGCGAGCGGGGCATCCGAAGCTACGAAACGGCCTACCGCAACACCTTCGACATCAACGCCATTGCCGTCCTCAAAGAGAAGACCCACCTGCCCGTCATCGCCGATCCTTCCCACGGCATCGGCATCCGGCGCTTCGTGCCCCGGATTGCCCTGGCGGCCACCGTGGCCGGCGCCGACGGCCTGCTCATGGAAGTGCATGCCCAGCCCGAGCAGGCTTTGTCCGACGGGCAACAGACGCTGAGTTTCGGCGAAGCCCGGCGCGTGTACGAGCACGTGCGGGAGTTGTTGCACCTTCGGGCTGGATGGTAGGGGGGGATTTCGCGGGAAGGTTTGAGGTGCGGACTGCCTTTTTGGGAGGCAGACCGTATCCCGTATCTTGACGGTCGAACACCAAGCCACCCCGCATATGGTTTCCTGGGAGTCTCTGGAAGGCGCCGCGTACCCGCAGGGCGTAACCTATGTAGAAGCCG
>JAJDFU010000559.1 GCA_020528935.1 Saprospiraceae bacterium
GCTGCCACGTTATCCGACATCCTGATATCCGAGTCCCGGCTGGGACTGGCGGCACACCCTAAAAGGGCGGTACCCGCTGGCCTCCACGGCGGTCACCAACACCCTGGTTGAAGCTTCGCAGGCCGCGGAGACGGAGCACCGCATCCGCGGCTGGCTGGTGAGCGGCACCAATCTGCCGCTGGCAATGCCGGACACTCAGGGGTTCGGCAAAGCAGTGCAGGACCTCGACTTTATCGCGGTAGTGGATACTATGCCTATGGAAATCACGGGCTACGCCGATGTGGTGTTGCCGGAGTGTACCTATCTGGAGCGCTACGACGAAATCCGCAACGCGGGTCACCGCGATCCATACCTGGCCTTGCGCATGCCGGCCGCCGAGCCGCTGGGCGATTCGAAACCCGCCTGGTGGATGGCCAGGCAGCTGGCCGGTCGCCTGGGGCTGGGCGAATACTTCGCCTGGGAAAATTACGAGGAAGTGCTCGACTGGCAGCTCAAACAAGTAGGGACCTGCCTGGCCGACCTGCAACAGACCGGCGTCCAGAAGTTCGAACGCACTGGTAAGTTGTACCTCGACGGATACGAGCCCTGGTATTTCAATACGCCATCGGGGAAGATCGAGCTCTATTCCGGCGCCCTGGAAGCGTACGGCTTCGATCCCCTGCCCAATTACACGGAGCATCCCACGCCGCCTTCCGGTTTTTACCGGCTCATCTACGGGCGGGCGCCGATGCATACTTTCGGGCGTACGGCCAACAACCCCAACCTGACGGACCTGATGGCCGAGAACGACCTCTGGGTCAATCCTAAAGTGGCGAAGATCTGGGGCCTGCGCAACGGGCAGGAGGTGTGGCTGAAAAACCAGGACGAGGTGGTATCCAGCTTCCCGATCAAGGTGCGCATCACCGAGCGCATCCGCTGGGATTCGATCTATATGGTGCACGGCTTCGGGCATAAGGAAAAGCGACTGCGTCAGGCTTTCGGCAAGGGCGTCAACGACTCGGAAATGATCACCAACGTCATGACCGATCCCATCATGGGCGGCACGGGCATGCGCGGCAATTTTGTAACCTTCCTGCTGGAAGAACCTGAAAAATCCGGAAACTCATGAGATACGCAATGGCCATCGATACGAAAAAATGTGTGGGTTGCATCGACTGCGTGGTGGCGTGCCAGATGGAAAACGACGTACCGGTGGGGTATTGCCGGGATTGGGTCACCGAAACGGTCGCCGGCAGCTATCCCGACGTGGAGCTCGAGCTGCGGTCGGAGCGCTGCAATCACTGCGACAACGCGCCTTGCGTGCGGTGCTGCCCCACCGGCGCCAGCCATATTGTGGAAGGCGGGGTGGTGCTGGTAGACCCTGCCTGGTGCATCGGGTGCGGGGCCTGTATCGAGTCGTGCCCCTACGATGCGCGCTATTCGCATCCCGGGGGTTACGTCGACAAATGTACGTTTTGCATACACCGCGTTCGCAAGGGACAACAGCCCGCCTGCGTGGAAGTCTGTCCGACGAAATGCATGTATTTCGGTGATCTGGACGACCCCTCGAGCGAGGTTTCCCGGATGCTGAAGACGCGTAAATACAAAGTGCTGGCGCCCGAGGCCGGTACGAAGCCGCAGGTGTACTACCTGATCTGAACGGCATTCCGAAAAGCTTAATCTTGCTATCATGAACGAAGAAATCATCATCAGTGGAAGGAACCTCCCCATGATCGATCCGCACCGGGAGGTGTGGCACTGGCCGATCGCGGTGTACCTGTTTCTGGGCGGGCTGGCGGCGGGGGTGCTCTTTTTCGCTTCGCTATACACTATTAT
>JAJDFU010000178.1 GCA_020528935.1 Saprospiraceae bacterium
ACCTCGGCGATACGGTGGAATTCATCTCCCTGCAGCCGCCGCGCCTGCGCGTGACCGGCCGCGTCAAGCACTTCATCTCGGCCTTTGGCGAGCACGTCATCGGCAAGGAGGTGGAGGAAGCCTTGCGCGAGGCTACGGAAGGTAGCCCGGTCAAGGTGGTGGAGTTTACCGTAGCACCACAGGTCAATCCGCCCGAGGGCGGCACCCCCTATCACGAGTGGCTGATCGAATTCGAGGAAGCTCCGGCCGATGCGGAGACCTTCGCCCGCAAACTGGACAACGCTCTGGTTCGCCAGAACATCTACTACCGGGATCTGATCGAAGGGGGCATTCTGCGGCCCTGCCGCGTGACGACCCTGCAGCGCGACGCCTTTCGCGCCTACATGAAAAGCCAGGGCAAGCTGGGCGGACAGAACAAGGTACCCCGCCTGAGCAACGATCGCCACATCGCCGATGCCCTCGCCGCCTATGCTCTGGAAGTGTCCGGCTAGTTTGGCCGTCGGCCTCGATTTTGCTTTTTTTGTGGCAAATGTGTTTCAATTATGGGAAAAGGAGATCGCAAGTCCAAGAAAGGCAAGCGCTGGCGCGGCTCCCATGGCAAGACGCGCCCCAAAAAGAAATCTTCCGGCAAAGACCATAAGGGCAAGAAGAACGCGGACCAGGAAAAAACCGCATAACACCGTTTAAAAAAAAAGCAAGCTATTTTATTTTTTAAGCGCGTATTCCCGGATAAAATGTCATATTCATCAGTGGCATTTTATCCCTGAAACCGTATAACTTGAGCTGCTGGACGGATGAACGGCCGCTCCGGAGTAGTTGTGCACCGCCAAAGGCCAATCGGCAAAAGCCTTCGACAGTTATGGACATCATTCACATCAGTGCGGAATGCTACCCGGCGGCCAAGGCCGGTGGCCTGGGAGACGTCGTGGGGGCGCTTCCGAAATACCTCAATCAAAAAGAGGTATCCACGGCCGTGATCATGCCCAAATACTACACCCCCTGGCTGTTGCATCAGCGCTATGAACTGGTGCATACCCATGTGGTGCAGTTGGGCCAGCACCGCATTCCCTTTGCCATCGAGAAAGTAGCGGACGATCCACTGGGCTTCCCCCTCTACGTGGCCAATATACCCGGCAAGTTCGATCGCCCCGGCATCTATTCCGATCCCGGCGGCTGGTACTACCAGGACGAAGTGGAGCGGTTTCTCTGCTTTCAGCAGGCCGCCCTGCATTGGCTCAGTAACCTGAAACCCCGCCCCAAGCTGGTACACTGCCACGATCACCACACCGGCCTGGTGCCCTTCTTCATGCAGCACAGCGAGGCCTTCAGGAAACTAAAAAAAGTACCCACGGTATTCACCATTCACAATGCCGAATACCACGGCGCTTTCAGCTGGGAGAAGGCCAATCTGCTGCCGCCCTATGCGGAAGAAGCGAAAGGACTGCTGGACTGGAATCACCTGATCGACCCCCTCACTACCGGCATAAAAACGGCCTGGCGGATCACCACCGTCTCGCCGAATTACATGAACGAGCTGAGCCGGATGAACAACGATCTGGGCTGGCTGCTGCAGCACGAAAGCGAAAAGACCCTGGGCATCCTCAACGGCATCGACGCCCACCACTGGGATCCAAAAGCCGATCCGATGTTGTTCAGCCCCTTGGATGAGCAGTTGGCGGCGTTTAAGACAGCCAACAAAATGCCGATCGTCCAGCGTTTTACCCTGCGTCCCGATCTGCCGCTCATCACTTTCATCGGGCGACTGGTGCGCGAGAAGGGGGCCGACCTCATCCCCGACCTGCTGGGCAAGGCCC
>JAJDFU010000017.1 GCA_020528935.1 Saprospiraceae bacterium
TATATCGGCCCGGCGGGCCAACTGGGCCACGGTCTGGCCTTCGCGAGCCAGAAGGTAATCCACGTCGTTTCGGGTGAGAAAACGCTGCTCGGCCTTCGCCAGCATTTTCGCCTCTTCCCGGGGCGTGTGATTTCGGGCATAGGTATCGTATTGGTAGAGTTCGTAGCGTTCGATGAGCCCGATGAGTCGCTTGTGGTAGTAGGGGCTGGTAGCGTAGCCGGCTTTCTTCAGGCCCCGGGCCCAGGCCTTGTAGTTGGTCTGGTCCAGCTCGAAAAGAAACTGGTATCGCTTGCCGTGGCGCAAAAACTCCGAATGGTCCACGAAACTCTGGTACACTTCCGGGTAGGAGCGAAAACAGGATTTAACCAACCTGCCGTTCACGTAGTCGTCGTCCTTCTTGTAGTAGCTGCGGCCGTTCCATTTCCCGCCGCACTTGATACCGAAGTGGTTGCGCGCCCTGGTGGCCAGGGTGCTGCGCCCGGCATCCGACTCCAGGATGGCCTGGGCCAGCTTAATGCTGGCCGGAATGCCGGTGCGTTCCATCTCCTGCACGGCCAGGCCGCTGTACTTCTTGATGTAGTTCTCGTGGTCGTGGTCGGGCGATGCATATTCCACAACGGCCCAAAGCGCGGTAACGGCAAGCATTGTCTTTACACCCATATCCATCCAGTTTGCTGAGGTTTTCACGGGTCAGTTACACATTGATTACAACGGCTGTTCGATCCAATTCCATATCAAAGGCTCGCATATTTATAAATCCTTAACGCTAGGGCGGGAAAAATTAAAGGCTCCGGAGCCCTACAGGATGAGCAGGATCAGAAAGCTGAGTACCGAGGTAATGAGCCCGCCCATGAAGATGTTGTACGAAAGGGTGAGGTAGCGGTATTTCTTGTCCAGGACCTTGCCCAGGTGGTAGATGTCACGGGCCATATTGCCGTACAGCAGTTCTCCGTCGCGCAGCACGGCATCCAGGGCCTGCTCATAGGTTTCGAGGGGCAGTTGTACAAAATTTCCAAAAAACATGATGTTGCGTTTCACCCGTTCGGGATCGCTGTTGGCGGGATTGAGCTGGGTGACCTTGGGGCGGGCCGACAGGATGGCAAACACCAGCGATACCAGGCCGGTGAGCACGAAGATGACGGCCGGCATGATCACCATGGGGTTGGTCTGAGTGATGTTTCGCCAGGTGAGCAGCGTGATGATGATACTGATCAGGATGGAGTTTACGCTGATCATAATGTTGGCCTTGTTGTCGGCAATGCTGCTGAGGTTGATATGGTTGCGGTAGTTGGCCCGGAAATACGTCTGGGCAGCCCGCAGCGGCGGGTTGTCTTCCAGGTGGTCGAAGAGATGGGGCTGGGGAAAGTCCCTTTCGTCGGGCAGGCTTTGAAGCTTTTCCCAGCGCCTTTTATGGGCCTTGATGGCCTCGGCCAGGTCGGAGGCAAAGAGGGTCTGAGCGCCGTGCGTGCGCAGGCGCAGGCCCAGCAGCCGGTCCAGCCACCACTCGGCCCATTCCCTGCGGGAGGGGTGGCCTTTACCCAGCAACTCGTGCTCCAGCTTGCGCAGGGCGTAGCGCTGTTCGGCGTGCTGGAGGAAGGAGGTGACCAGGTAGGCGTCGCCCAGGAAGAGTTCGGGTAGCGAGTGACCCAGGTCGGGTTGCCCACCGCTGCGCCGCAGGGCGCAGATCGCTTCCTGCCGGCAGGCAACCCCCTCCCGCCGCCCACACCCCCCCCGGGCCCGCACCCGCCTTGTCGGCCAGGAACCCGCGAGGGCCACAGCAACCCCGGCACCCAAACACAACACACCC
>JAJDFU010000338.1 GCA_020528935.1 Saprospiraceae bacterium
GGTGTGGTGGCTGGTGGAGCTGAAAAATAGGCTGTTGTCGTCGTTGGTGATGAAGGGAGCCTCTTCGTCGCCGGCCGTATTGATCTTGGGACCCAGGTTGACCGGCCTGCCCCACTGGCCCTCCTCGTTGCGATACACCACCCAGATGTCGGAGCCGCCGAAGCCACCCTCGCGCAGGCTGGCGAAATAGAGAGCCGATCCGTCGCAGGTCACGGCCGCCTGACTTTCCCAGGCCGGGGAGTTGACCAGCCCCTGCATGCGGCCGCTTACCCGGGCCTTGCCGTCTTCCCAGCGTCCTTCCCAGATATCACAGGGGCCCAGGTTCTGCTCGCGGCCACAGGCCGTGAAATAGAAGGTGCGCCCATTTCGCACAAAGGTGCTCATGCCCTCATTGCGCCTGGAGTTGAGGTCACCTCCCACCAGGCTGCCGTTGCCCCAGCGCCGCCCCTGCCAGCGGCTGAGGTAGAGGTCTTCATCCTTGGCCTGGTTCTTTCGGCGCGTAAAGAAAAGGGTCTCCCCGGTATTAGAGAGGAAGGGAAAGTATTCGTCTGCCGGGCTGTTGATGCCGCTGCCGAGATTGGCCACCTGTCCGAGTTCGCTCAGCCGGAGCGAGTCCAGGGTCAGGCGGCAGGCATCCAGCAGGTTGGGCAGTTCCTGAAGGTAGCGCACTTCCTGTTCGTTCTCCTGCTCGCCGTACAGGCCAAAGCGGCCTGCCGGCTCATCCTGCAGGGCTTCAAACTGGCGAAAGTATTGTTGGGCCTGCCGGGTATTGCCCGCTCTGTAGTGGGCCATACCGGCTTGAAAATAGGCCGTGCGGGAGAACAGGGAATCCCGCTGGAGCACGGAGTCCAGCTCGGTCGCCGCTTCGGCATAGCGGTCCAGCTCGCTCAGCAGCAGGGCTCTATTGCGGCGTGCCAGCAAGAACTCCGGTCGTTTTTTTACCGCCTGTCCATACAGCGATACGGCCTTCTCCAAATCGCCCTGCAAGGCCGCTTCCTGGGCGGATTGGAAGAACGCCGTAGCCTGTGCCTGTTGGGCGAGGCCCTGGGCGAGGCCTGCCGCCAGGACAAGGCCGAACACGAGCACTGATCGACGGGAAAGGACGGACAGGCCAGTAGAGGGATTCATGGATTTTGGGATTTGTGTAAAATTATCACTTTTTAAAAGGTCTGCCCGAAGGCCGTTCCTGTAGAGGGAGCACCGCACCGGCGACAGAACGAACAGCTCCGCTATGGCCGTTTCGGCCAGGAGTCCTACCTTTAGACCGAGAATTCATCGCTTATATCCTCAACCCATTCTTATGAGATCCTATGCATTACTGTTCATGGCCCTGGGCTTTTCCTGGGTCCTTTGCGGCCAGGCACTCAATCTGCCCCGGCAAAGCCCGCGCGCCAGCGTCAGCTATACGGTCGGCCTCACGGAAGTGACGATCAACTATTCCGCACCTGCAGCCAAAGACCGCAAACTTTGGGGCGACCTGCTGCCCTATGGCGAGGTCTGGCGAGCCGGTGCCAATGAAGCCACAACCATCGAGTTCAGCACGGATGTCATGATCGAAGGCAAAACCCTGGATGCCGGCAAATACGCCTTCTTCCTGTTGCCGCGCAAGTCCGGCACCTGGACGGCCATCTTCAATACCAAGTGGAATCAATGGGGTGCCTATGACTACAACGAAGAAGAGGATGCCCTGCGCGTGGAAGTGGACGTGAAAACGGATGCCGGCAAGAGCCAGGAACGCCTCTTTTACCGCGTCACGGATAACGGCACGCTGGACAAAGGGGTCATCGCGCTCGCCTGGGGGACCACCCGCGTACACATCGACTTCAGCGTGGAAGTCAAAGAGCGGGCCATGCGCAACATCGAAAAGAACCTGCCCACCATCCCGGAAGACCGCCAGTGGCAGGCCTACGGTCAGGCCGCCGAATTCCTGATGGACGTAGAGGAATACGACAAGGCCCTGGGCTATGCCCGCAAATCCACCCAGCTGCGCAACCACGCCTGGAACTGGTGGCTGCGCGCCAAGATCGAAGCCCAGACCGGCGACTACAAGGCGGCCTACGCCAGTGCCGAAAAGGCCAAAGCCTTCGGTATCGCCAACGACAACAACTACTACAAGGGAAACAAGGACGACATCGAGCGGGCCCTGGAAGAGTGGAAGGGGAGAATGTAGCCTCCCTGCCCGGAGTATGCCCCGCCGGAGGCTGCCGGCTCAGAAGCCCAGGGAAAGGTTGAGCCGCAGGAAGTAGGTTCGGCCCCAACCGATCAGCTGGGCGCTGCCCGCGCTGCTGTGGGCGCCGCTGTCGCCTTGCCCGTTGATGGGTACATCCCGGGTATCCAGCAGGTTTTTGACCCCGGCGGAGAGAAAAACGCGATCGGCCCAAAAGGAGCGGCTCAAGGTCAGGTTGAGCAGGTGATACTGCCCCACGAAGCCCTGTTCGAGCT
Organism: Saprospiraceae bacterium; assembly: GCA_020528935.1. GTDB lineage: Bacteria > Bacteroidota > Bacteroidia > Chitinophagales > Saprospiraceae > JAJDFU01. The sequence continues at coordinate 2,443 of JAJDFU010000338.1, forward strand.
CATCCGCTCCGTTCTCGAAAAACCGGACCTGGCGCCCGAAGTAGCGATGCACCACCACCAGGTCGGTCTCCAAAAGGGGGATGCGGGCATGCAACTCATTTTGCAGCTCGGGCAGGCCGGTAAATCGCTGAGTGGAAAACGATTCCGAAAAGGGATTGGACAAGAAGGTGTAGGCGAAGCCGGATTTGAGCCGGAGGTGGTTTAAAAAAGCATACTGAGCGATCAGATTGAACCCGCGGGTGTTGAACTGATCGATATTCTGGTAATTGAACTGGATGGGTGCAAACTCAGCCAGCACGATGCGGTCGCGGATGTTGTTGAGAAAGGCTTTGGCTTCGACATTGAACTCGTGCTCCTGCCGGATGTCGGTCCGGTAGGCCAGGCTGAGCATGGCATTGTGGCTTTGTTCAGCTTTCAGCTCTGGATTGCCAACGATGAAGTGGTTGATGTCGATGAAGTTGAAATACAGCTCCTTGAGCGAGGGGGCCCGGAAGCCCAGTGCATAGCTCATCGTAAGGGTGAGCTCCGGCAGCAGATTCAGCTTCGCATTGAAAGAGGGCACGAGCGGATGATCGTACTTGGTGTTGTACCCGTAGCGCAGGTTGCCCTGAAAGACAAATCCGTTCCAGGGCTCGTATTGCAGGCTCAGCCAGGCGGCGTAGTTGGTGAGGGTAGCCCGGTTGATCGGGCTCGAGGTGCTGTCGATGATCCGACCGCCCGATCCGGTCTCGTGGAAGACCTCCAGGCCGAACTGACCACTCCATTTGCCTTTGCCCAGATAGCCCAGCGTACTCCGGTGCAGGAAGGACGTGAAAATACTGGTATCCTGAGCGCCGTCCACCAGGCTGGTGGAGTCGTTCTCGAAATCCAGGCGTTCGGTTCGGCTTTCGCGGCCGTAGCGGTTGTAGGCCGTGGTGCTTTGCAGGTAAAAGCGGGGCCTGATGTAGGCCTCCAGGCTCAGACTGTGATCCTGGCGGCGGGTGCGAAAATGATCGTCGAAGGCATAGGGCCGGAATTGTGGCCGGCGCACCTCGCCAAAGCTGGTGAGCACCTCGTCAAAAAAGCGGTACTGATAGGTGGCGTTCACCGAATCGGTGAAGAAATACCGCAGCGTGCCGTCCACCCCGTACTGGGTCTTGGGGTTCCAGGGCGTCTTTTTCTGGCGAATGGTCTCTCCGGAGGGCAGCTCCACATCCCGAAAGAGGCGCAGGCTGTCCTCGGGCGCAAACTGGCTGTGAAACCGGCTTCCCCGAACGGAGGCAAATATCCGCTCGCTTTGCCAGCCCAGGGAAAGGGAATTGTTGAGGATGCCCACATCCTCGTATTGATTCTGGCTTTCCAGCTGAAAGCGCTTGGCCTGCGATTTCTTGGTGATGATGTTCACCACGCCCCCCGAGGCATTGCTGCCGTACTGCACCGACATGGCTCCCTCGATGAGCTCGATGCGCTCCACGTTCTGCAGATTGATTTGCGACAGGTCAATATTGCCGTCCACGCGGCCGATGACGGGCACCCCGTCGATCAGGATCTGCACGTTCTCCCCGCCAATGCCCTGTATGCGCAGTCCGTTGCCCAGGAAGGGATCCGAACTGACCCGCAGATTGAGCTGGTTGGTGAGTACCTCAGCCAGGTTGTTGAGGCCCTGCTGCTGGATGTCGAGCGCTTCGATGACCCGCACCTGATGCACGGCCCGGCTGGGATGCGAGGGGGCGTACTGCGCCGTGACGACCACATCCTCCAGTGTGATGTCTTTCCATATGGTGGAATCCGCCGGATCGGAGGACTGTGCTGCCAGGAGGCCAGAGCAGCATAGGAGCGAGCCGAGGAAGTATAGTCGAGTCATGAGGTATGCCGGTTTTATTGATCTGAACGGTAGTGTAGAAGCCCGAGATTCCACCCGGCTTCCTGGATCATTTGCAGTAGGGCTCCCAGCTCGTCAAAGGAAAAGGTGAGCTGCAGGCCCCGGGCAGACGTTCGCAACGAAAAGAAGCGGCCACTTCGGTCGGTACCCGGCTTTGATCCCTTTTCGCAGCGGTCGGCCATGGTTTCCTCGCACTGCTCCAGGCCCGCCCGGCGGAACGAGAGCACGACCTTGTCGAACTGCAACCGAAAGGCAGAGCAGCGAGGACAGGCCTGGATGTGCCCACGAGGCCCTTTCGCCAAAAGCATTGGTTCTGCGCACATGGAAACGGGTTTTATCGAGCGCCCTCCCGGGAGCCTATTGCCCCGGCGCTTATCCGCCGGGCTCGGGCACGCGCGCATCTGCCGGGCGCTGCATGTCGGTCACGATATCCCGCCATGCTTCCAGCTCCGGTACGCCGGGCTTGCGGGCCCCAAAGAAATAGACGATCAGCTGCCCCTCGCGGTCGAACAATTCCAGGCTGGTGACGATGCCGTCGGCGGTCGGCTTCTTCACGATCCAGCTTTGGGCGATCCGGTCCAGCCGCAGGTGCAGGTTGAAGGCCGGGTCCAGTACGTTGTACCACTCGCCCAGCTGTTTGAGGTTCCGCACCGGGCCGGTGTGGATCTGGACGCAGCCCTTGCTGTGCAAGAAGCACATAATGGGCACCTCCCGCTCCGAAGCCAGCTGCAGGGTGCGCACCACCGCTTGGTTGTCCACCTGCCGGGTGAAACCGGCCGGCGCCAGACGCAGGCCCTGAGTGCGACTGACCCCGAAGTCCTTCAGCATGCCGAAGAAGTCGTGGGTGTCCTGCAGATTGCGCCAGGCGGCCTGAAAGCCGGCCTGGTCGATCTCGCGATCCGGCAGTTCGTTGGGCTTTTCTTCCGGCTCGGAGAGGATGCCGGAAATGGGCACCTGCTCGGCAGCCCTGAATCTGGAAAGCAGCCTCCAATAGGCCTCCGTCTTGGATTTTGGGGTGGAAAAGATCTTGTGTACCGCTTCGCCCCGGGCATGGAAAAACTGCAGGAAATGCAGGGTGGGCAGCTTACCGCGATGATG
>JAJDFU010000444.1 GCA_020528935.1 Saprospiraceae bacterium
TTCGGTCTAAGGTAAAGGTACCCGGCCCGACGGCCACAGGTTCATGAACAGGGCAATCCGACAAGGCCCTGCCGAATTGGTAGGGGAGCGTCCGCCCTCCGGCGAGCTGCCTGCGGAAATCACCTAGGTAAGTGTGGCCGATACGGCGGAAGCCCTGGGATGGATTGCCAGTAGTTTTAACGGACAGCCGTCCCGCCGGCTGGAGATCGTCGGCGTTACGGTCACTAATGGGAAGACGACCACGGTGACGCTGCTCCACGATCTCTTTCAGGGGCTGGGCCACCGGGCGGGCCTGTTGTCCACGGTGGAAAACCGGGTGGGTGAGCAGGTGCTTCCCGCTACCCACACTACCCCCGATCCGCTGGCTATCCACCGCCTGCTTTCCGAAATGGCGGAAGCGGGATGCGGGTACGCCTTCATGGAGGTGAGTTCGCATGCCGCCCATCAGCGGCGGATCGCCGGCATCCACTTTCGCGGAGCGGTCTTCACCAACCTGACGCGCGACCATTTGGACTACCACAAGACCTTCAAGGCCTACATCGAGGCCAAGAAGCTCTTCTTCGACCACCTGCCCAAAACGGCTTTTGCCCTCATCAATGCGGACGACAAGCACGGCCGGGTGATGGTACAAAACACAGCTGCCCGGCTGCATACCTACAGCTTGCAGAACCTGGCCGATTTCCGGGCCAAGCTGGTCGAGAACACACTGCTGGGCCTGGAGCTGGAAGTGGAGGGGGCGCCCTTTTTCAGCCGCCTCATCGGAGCGTTCAACGCGTACAACCTCCTGGCGGCCTACGGCGTAGCCCGGCTGTTGGGGTTCGACCCTCAGCAAGTGCTCACCGTCCTCAGCGGGCTTCGGGCAGCTGAGGGGCGCTTCTCCCATATCCAGGACGCGGAAAGGCGCACCGGCATTGTGGACTATGCCCATACGCCGGATGCCCTGGAAAAGGTGTTGAAAACCATCGCCGGGTTGCGGGAACCCGGCGCCAGAGTGATCACGGTGGTGGGCTGCGGCGGCGATCGCGACCAGGGCAAGCGGCCGCTGATGGCCAGGATTGCCTGCGACCACAGCCAGCAGGTCATCCTCACCTCGGACAACCCGCGTTTCGAAGATCCGGAAGCCATCCTCGACGACATGGAAGAAGGGTTGCCGGAAGATGCTGCTGCCAAGGTGCTGCGCATCGAAAAGCGGCGGGAGGCTATTCGAACCGCTGTACAGATCGCCCGGCCAGGCGACATCGTACTGGTCGCCGGGAAGGGCCACGAAAAATACCAGGAAATCAAAGGCGTGCGATACGACTTCGACGACCTGAACGAACTAAAGCGTGCTATGGCTAAGTGATTTTACCCCACACACTATGAAACGCAAACCCAAACAAATGAACGAGGCCAATATGCTTTAGTGAGGAGTCGCGCGGCCGGAGGAATCCGGTCGCCGGGTCCTTTTAAAAAAAAACACCTGTTAACCCTTAGCAAAGCAAACGAAGAACACGACATGCTGATATACCTGGTCGAATGGCTGCAAACTCAAATGGGCGACCTTCCGGGAGGCGGATTGTTCCGCTTCATCACCTTTCGGGCGGGGGTAGCGGTGATCCTATCGCTCATTATTTCCATGCTTTTCGGCGGGCGCATCATCCGCTTTCTGCAACGCTTGCAAGTCGGCGAGTCGATCCGCGATCTCGGCCTGAAGGGGCAAAAGGAAAAAGAAGGCACGCCTACCATGGGCGGTATCATCATCATCATGGCCATTTTGGTCCCCTGCCTGCTCATGGCCCGGCTGGACAATGTGTACATTCTGGTGATGATCATTGCCACTACCTGGATGGCGATCATCGGCTTCATAGACGACTACATCAAGGTGTTCCGGAAAAAGAAAAAGGGATTGCACGGCCGCTTCAAGATCATGGGCCAGGTGGGGCTGGGGCTCATCATCGGGCTCACCATGCTGTTCAGCGAGCAGGTGCGCGTGCGCATGAGCACGCAGGAGGCGCAGCAGGCCGGATTGAAGGCCACTGATCAGGTGGGTGAGATGATGTACGTGGTCTCGGAAGGAGCAGTCGTCGAAAAAGCGGACTACAAGACGAACCTGACGAACGTGCCCTTTTTAAAGGGCAATCGCTTGGACTACGCCTGGCTGATACCCGATTCGGACGGGGAGGTGGATCGCTTCTGGGTGGCTTTTCTGTTCGTGCCGCTGGTGATCTTTATCGTCACGGCGGTGTCCAACGCAGCCAACCTCACCGACGGGATCGACGGGCTGGCCATAGGCGTATCGGGCATCATCACCCTGGCTTTGGGCATACTGGCTTACGTGTCGGGCAATGCCATCGCCGCCAACTACCTCAATATCCTGCACCTGCCGGATGCGGGGGAACTGGTCATTTTTGCGGGTTGCCTGGCCGGCGCCTGCCTGGGGTTTTTGTGGTACAACGCCTTTCCGGCGCAGGTTTTCATGGGCGATACGGGCAGCCTGACTCTTGGGGGCGTCATTGCTTCCCTGGCGGTCCTGCTGCGTAAGGAACTGCTGCTGCCGCTGCTGTGCGGCATTTTTCTGATGGAAAGCCTCTCCGTCATTATCCAGGTGAGCTACTTTAAGTACACCAAGCGGAAATACGGAGCAGGTCGTCGGGTGTTCCGCATGTCGCCCCTTCATCACCACTACCAGAAGCTGGGCATGGCCGAGCCCAAGATCGTGGCCCGCTTCTGGATCGTGGGCATTTTGCTGGCCGTGGTCACGCTCATCACACTTAAAATCCGGTGAGCTATGCGCACGGCCATTCTGGGAGCGGGAGAAAGTGGGCGGGGAGCTGCCTTGCTGGCCAAAAAGCTGGGCCACGACATCTGGCTGTCCGAAAAAGGCAGCCTCAACGAGCAGGCCCGCCAGGAGCTATTGACCAACGCGATCCCTTTCGAGGAAGGGGAGCACAGCATGGAGCAATTGTTGCGCGCCGATCAGGTGATCAAGAGTCCGGGCATACCGGACCAATTGCCCATGATACAACAGATCCGGGCCAAAGGGATCCCGGTGATATCCGAAATTGAATTTGCCGGACGGCACACCGATGCCGAGCTGGTAGCCATTACGGGCACCAACGGCAAGACGACGACCACGCTGCTCACCTACCACCTGCTTCGGGAAGCCGGGCGGGAGGTGGTGCTGGGCGGCAATGTGGGTCGGAGTTTTGCCCGCCTGGTCGCCGGGGGCGATTTTCCTCTGGCCGTGCTGGAGCTGAGCAGCTTTCAGCTGGATGGGATCGTGCATTTCCGCAGCCGTGTGGCCGCCTTGCTCAACATCACGCCTGATCACCTGGACCGGTACGATTACGAGCTGGCCAACTACATTGCGGCCAAGTTTCGCATCACCATGAATCAGGGGCCGGAAGACCTCTTTTTCTACTGGCAGGAGGACGACAACATCCGCAGCTATTTGCACCGCCGGGAGGGGCGCGCCCGCCTGCGGCCGCTGAGTTCCGGCCAGGTGCAGGGAAAGCTGATACAGGTGGACGGACAGCAGCTGAGCCTGGAGGGCAGTGCGCTCTACGGCAGGCACAACGCCATGAATGCGCTCTTCGCGGCATATATGGCCCGTGCCCTGGGGATAACCCCGGAACAGGTGCAGCGCGGCCTGCAGACCTTTCGGAACCACCCCCACCGCATGGAGCGGGTGGCCGTTTGGCAGGAGGTGGAGTACATCAACGACAGCAAAGCCACCAACGTGGACGCTGCCTACTACGCCCTGGAAGCCATGCAACGACCGGTGATCTGGATTGCCGGCGGCACGGACAAGGGCAACGACTACTCCGCTCTGCTGCCCCTGGTACGCCGCAAGGTGAAAGCCCTGGTGTGCCTGGGCGCCGACAACAGCAAGATCAAGGCGGCCTTCGAAGGCGAAGTGCCGCAGCTGACCGAAACGACGAATGCAGCGGATGCCGTAGCAGCCGCACAGCAATACGCAGAACCCGGAGACGTGGTGCTCCTCGCTCCGGCCTGTGCCAGTTTTGATCTTTTTAACAACTACGAGGATCGGGGCGATCAGTTTCGACGAGCCGTCCTGGACCTCAAACAGAACTATTGAACCATCATGGCCACACTTGGAAGCCGATTAGTAGCTGAATTGCGAGGCGATAAAGCCATCTGGGCAGTGATTATCATCCTGGCCGTTTTCTCCCTGCTTGCCGTGTACAGCTCTACGGGCACGCTGGCCTATCGCTTCCGGGGTGGTAATACCGAGGCCTTCCTCTTCAAGCACGGGATCATCCTGTTCGGCGGGTTGGTGCTTACGTATATCTGCCACATGCTGCACTACATGGTATTCAACCGATCCGCTCCGGTACTGCTCGTCATTTCCATACCCCTGCTGATCTACACCATCGCCTTCGGGGCGGAACTCAACGAGGCCCGGCGTTGGATCGAGGTTCCCCTGGTGGGCATTACCTTCCAGTCTTCGGATTTCGCCAAGCTGGCGCTGGTGCTCTATGTAGCGCGGGCCATTTCTTCCAAGCAGGATTACATCAAGGATTTCAAGAGCGCTTTCCTGCCCATTATTGCGCCCATCATATTCATCTGCGCGCTCATCGCTCCGGCGGATTTGTCTACGGCCATACTGCTGTTTTTCACGGCGCTGTTCATGATGGTCGTAGGGCGGGTGTCGCTCAAATACGTGGCTTTGCTCATGGTGCTCGGCCTGGTCACGTTTTCCGTACTGGTGATCCTGGGGCAGTTTTTCCCCGAGGTGGTGCGCCTGGAGACCTGGATTTCCCGCGTGCGCGATTTCGTCATCAACCCGGAGGGCAGCTACCAGGTGGAACAGGCCAAGATCGCCATCGCCAATGGAGAATGGTTTGGCATGGGGCCCGGCAACAGCATACAGCGCAATTACCTGCCCGGTTCGTTTTCGGACTTTATTTACGCCATCATCTGTGAAGAATACGGCGTGTTGGGCGGAGGCCTCATCATCGGATTGTACGTGCTGCTCTTTTTCCGGGTGGCACGCCTGGTCACGAAAAGCTCAAAAGCCTTCGGTGCTATGGTCGCCATGGGGCTGACCATATTACTCGTTTTTCAGGCTTTTGCCAACATAGCTGTGGCGGTGCACCTGGTGCCCGTCACCGGCCTTACGCTTCCCATGGTGAGCATGGGGGGGACTTCGGTGCTTTTTACCTGCATTGCGTTCGGGGTGATCCTCAGCGTGAGCAAGTACGTGGAATCCATAACGGCGGAATCCTAGATGGCAAGCGCGACAGCGGCATCGAACGCGCTGCGGATCGTTCTGAGCGGCGGAGGTACCGGCGGGCACATTTTTCCCGCGCTGGCCATTGCCGATCAGCTCCGCGCGCTGGCACCCCGGGCGGCCTTCCTCTTTGTCGGCGCCCGGGGG
>JAJDFU010000610.1 GCA_020528935.1 Saprospiraceae bacterium
AACTTAACCCATTTGGAAGCGGTATGCGACTTTTTATTTTTTAAACGGTATTATTATCCGTACCCCAATTTGGGCCCACAAAATTTTGCAATGGTCAGGGTTAAACCTGTGGATGCCGCAAAGGCGTTGCCTTTACTTCGACCCTCTCACACCACCGGACGTACGGTTCCGTATCACGGCGGTTCCTAAAGTTAGCCTATCGGCTTGTGTTCCTGACGACTTCCTTCATTGACCCTCGTCCCTTCCGATACACTCATGGATTACTTCCGGTTTTCCGAACCGTACCTCCTCCACGAGCCAGTGCTTTGCCTTCGGCTTCCTTCAGCCTACACCTCACGGTGTTCGCCTTGCCGCTCGGCTGTGTCCTTCCCCTTACCGGGCGGACTCGGGACTTGCACCCGTTAGGCGTGCGCCATGCCTGGCGCACACAAAAAAAAAGTCGCGCCATTCGACGCGACTCTTTAATCATAATCCCATGAACATATCCAAAATTAATAGCAATCGTCTAGAAGTGCCTCCACTTGGGCGATTTGGGGTTGCTTGTTAAAACTGGAGTTTTATAACAAATTGTAATCTTCGCTGGAAAGGCTTTCCGCTTTCGGATCAGCCTGCTATGTTTGATGGGAAAAGTGATGATCGTCCCGAACGAAGCGTCCGGGACGATGACACCAACAAATTATAATCCCATGAACATATTCTTTATCTTGCAGCCGGTTTTAACGGCCTGAAGAAATCTCGTCTGATCTCTTTCTTCTCTCCTCATTATCTCCCTCTCACACTACAAATATGAACAGAACCACACCCTAGCACAAAGACAAAAAAAGATAATTGTGAATAGCGAATACAGGTAAAATATTATCAAGATTCTGATAATCAGTTTATTGCGCAATTATTTGTGAGAAAACAAAAAAATTATCCCCTGCCAAAACGCCAAAAAAACAGGGGTTGGAGCTGAAAATTTCTGCGATCCGGTCCAAAAAATGCGATGGGGACGGTGTCCTGCAGAGGACCGTCCCCATTGAAAAAGGGAAATTTCAGCGGTCTGGTCTTTTCGCCGGCGTTCGGCTCAAGCCTGAGCCGAGTTGTCCTTCGACGCGGTTGGTGTTTCTGCAGGCGTTTGATCGGTGCCATCTTCGGAGGTGGGCAAACTGCTCAATGCGGCCTGCACGTCGTCCACCACATCTTCGATGCCGGAAGCAGGGTTGTGCGCTTGCTCTTTCGATTTCGGCTTGTTCTTTTTGCCCGTTTGGATAGACTCGGCTGCTTCGCGCAGCTTATCCTCCTCCACTTTCCGGGCTTCTGCGGCTTCCTTGATCTGCTGGGCGATCTTTTCTTCGGCGGCCTTGCGCATTTCTTCTTTTTTGCGCGCTTCCTCCCGCTTGGCCTCCTTTTCCTGCTCCTTTTCCATGCGTCGCTCCAGTTCGGTCCGGGTTTTGAGCATGTCCTCGAGCTTTTCTTTCTTGGAGCGTACGCGCTCTTCGATCATCAGGATCTTGGCCTGGCGGATCTGGCTTTCGAGCTGATTGTCGGTATGGCTGGCCTTGCGGTTTTCGGATTGCAACTCCCGCTCGTCCCGCTGAATGGAGTGCTGCATGCGCTCCAGGGCTTTGATCAAGCCATTGTACCGGCGCTGAAGGCGTTCCAGGGGAGAGCGGTCGTCGCCGGAGTCGCCAAACTTTTTGGCCTTGACGGCCTTGAAGTTCTTGTCCAGCCGGTCCCAGACGGCAGAGCGGTGGTCGCGGGTCAGCGGTGCTTTTTTGATGGATCGCTGCAGCTTCTTGAGGTCCTCGAAAAGCGCCTGTAGCCGCATGCCCTGAGCCAGCCGGTCCTCGATGGCTTCCAGCTCCTTCATAAGCCGGTCGCGCTCTTCCTTGGACTGTTCTTTAAAGGCCTCATCCTGTTTGCGCCGCAGCTCCTTCATTTGAGCAAAAAGGGCATTGGTCTTATCGCGCAATTCCTGCGCGTGGCTTCGCTCCAGGTTCCGATCCCGTATCTGTTCTTGAATGCGCCCCCAAAAGCCCTTCAATTCTTCCCAGACGGGCGACTGAAAGCTGTCCAGCGCATTGACCTTCTCCTGCAATACGTCCAGGTCCGAAAGGTAGGCGCTGTGCATTTTGGCGGAGAGTACCAGAAAGTGCCACTCGGTCTGCGCCCGCTGCACCAGGTCCGAGCGCTCTACGGTGTATCCTTCCGGCAGGATGGTGCCCGTAATTTGAAGGGGCATGCGCTGTTCGGTGCGGGCTTCGGGCAATTCGAAGGGTTTTCCCTCCCGCCATTCGTTCATCATTTGCTGGCTGAAAGCTTCCGTGGCGACCTCTTCCGCAAAGGTGTAGACCATCACCTCATTGTCGTCCGGCAAGAGTTCGAAGGCCAGCAACACGCGATTCTCCGCTTCGGCCTGTTTTCCCCAAAGTACGAGCTTCTTCTTCATGGCGTACGGCGTTGTCGTAGATGCAGCAGATCAGCATGCAAGAGGCGCCGTAGGAAGCCTCTGCCTGGTCCCGGCCTCTCTGCATGGACTGAATCACTAAAGTACTAATTTTTGTTCCGCTTTCTCAAGAGGCGGTAAGGCCGGGCGCCTTCACCAGCCCCCGGCCAAGCAGGTGCTGTGCGATCTGTACGGCATTGGTGGCCGCCCCTTTGCGCAGGTTGTCGGCCACGACCCAGAGGTTCAGGGCGTGATCGGCGGACTCATCCCGGCGGATGCGACCGACGAAAACCTCGTCCCGGTCCTTGGCCGTCAGGGGCATGGGGTAGTCCGGCTTTTGCAGGTCGTCCTGTACCGCAATGCCGGGGGTTTGTTCGAGCAAGCGGACGACATCGGCCAATTCAAAGGACTGCTTCAGCTCCACGTTGACCGACTCGGAATGCCCGCCGTGCACCGGCACCCGCACTGCGGTAGCCGTTATGGCGATTTCCGGGTCGTCCAGGATCTTGCGGGTCTCATTCACCATTTTCATCTCCTCCTTGGTGTAGCCGTTGTCCAGGAAAATATCGCAGTGCGGCAGGCAATTCTCAAAAATGGGATAGGGGTAGGCCATTTCCGCCGCATCCACCTCAAAGCCCTTGCTTTCCAGTTCGTACTGCTTAACGGCCTTCATACCGGTGCCCGTAAAGGACTGATAGGTGGATACCACGATGCGCTTGATGCCGTAGGCCCGATGCAGGGGCGCCAGGGCCATGACCATTTGAATGGTCGAACAATTGGGGTTGGCGATGATTCGATCGTCGGCCTTTACAATTTCTCCATTGATCTCCGGTACCACCAAGGGTACCCGGGGATCCATGCGCCAGGCCGAGGAATTGTCAATAACGATGGTTCCGGCTTCGGCAAACCGGGGCGCCCATTCCCGGGACGTGCTCCCCCCGGCGGAGAACAAGGCAATGTCCGGCCGGGCCGCTACGGCCTCTTCCAGGCCTATGACGGTGTAGGTTTTGCTCTGAAAACCAATGGATTTACCCGCCGATCGCTCCGAGGCTACCGGCAGAAAAGATTGTACGGGGAACTGGCGTTCTTCCAGCACTTTTCGCATCACCCCGCCTACCAGACCGGTGGCCCCCACCACGGCAACTTTCATACGTCTTCGTTTTCGTCTTCAAAAATGCAATATCCAATCAAGCGCTCGAAAAATACAGGAATTGCGCCTATTTTGCATCAAACACCCATGGCCCATTATGCGCATTCGACCTCTTTTGCCCTTATGTGCAAGCCTATTGCTTTTTAATCTTCTTTCCCTGCCCGGCACGGCTCAGTTTTTCGAAGACGATTTTTCCGCCGGAAACCTGGACGCGTGGCAGGGGCAGGACAGCCTCTTCGCGGTCGCCAACGGTGAACTCCAACTCGTCGACCCCAACCCGGAATCCAGCAATGCGACCTACCTGGTGGCAGAGGCCAAGACCAGCATCGGAGATTCTACCGTTTGGGAGATCCTGGTGCGGCAGGAATTTGCCCCCTCCTCTTCCAATTTTGCACGCATCTACCTCGCCAGTGATCGCGCCGACCTGACCGGCGCATTGAATGGCTACTATGTAAATATTGGTGGCATTAGCGGCAGTGAAGATGCCCTGGAGCTCTACCGCCAAGACGGTCAGACGGACAATCTCCTCCTTTCGGGCAGGCCGGGAGAGGTGGGCAGCGATCCGTCAGTAGCCCGCCTGCGCATCAGCCGGAATACCGAGGGGCACTGGCGCCTGGAAGCCGACTACAGCGGAGGCACCAATTTTCAATTGGAGGGGCAAGTGCTGGACGACACGCACCCCCAGGGTCAGTTCTTCGGCCTGCTCTGCACTTATACCAGCACGCGCAGTGATGCCTTTTTCTTTGACGACGTCCGGGTAGGCCCGCTTTTCGTGGATACCGAACCGCCGGTACTGGAGTCCGCAGTGGCGAGCTCCCCGACCCGGCTCACGGCCTTTTTCAACGAAGGGCTGGATGCCGCTTCGGCCAACAATCCGGCCAATTACAGCCTGAGCACCATCGGCAACGCCCAGTCGGCTGCGCTGGACAGCGACCATCCCGGCCGGGTGCTGCTGGAACTGCCCGGCCCCATGCAGGATGGCGAAACCTATACCCTCACCACTACCGGCCTTGCCGACCTGGAGGGCAATGTTTCCGGCACGCAGGAGGTAAGCTTCACCTTTGTGGAAGTAGTACCGGCCGATTCCGGCAGCTTGCGCATTAGCGAGATCATGGCCGACCCCAGCCCTCCGTTGGGGCTGCCGGATGCAGAATGGATCGAACTCTTCAACGCCTCCGGTAAGACCCTCTCCCTGGCGGGCGTGGGTTTCTCTTCCGGCGGCACTCCCCGCACCTTGCCCGATTCGCTGCTCGCACCAGGCAGCTACGCCATCCTGTGTGACCGGGACGACGCGCCGGCCCTGGCCGCCTTTGGCCGGGTAGTTGCAATCGACGGCTTTCCGGCCCTCACCAATGGCGGGGATGCGGTGCAACTCACCGATGCGCAGGGAAGTTCACTGCTGACGGTGATCTATGATCAAAGCTGGTACAACGACCCGGACAAAAGCGACGGAGGCTTCACCCTGGAGCTCATCGATCCGGACCGCCGGGGCAATTGCCCCGGCAACTGGAGTGCTTCCGACGATCCCTCCGGCGGCACGCCGGGACGGGCCAACTCCCTGCTCGGCCGGGAAGTAGAACAATCGCCCCCCCAACTGCTGGGCCTGTCCTCCGATTCGCCGGCCGAACTGCGGCTCACCTTCGACGAACCGCTCTCGGAAAGCGCCGACGGGCAAACGGACCAGTACAGCCTGGAACCGGGCCTCACCATTGAGGGTGCTTTTCTGCAGATGCCCGAATTGCAGGAAGTCCTGCTCCTCGTCAATCCCGCACTGGACACGGGCACCACCTATAC
>JAJDFU010000361.1 GCA_020528935.1 Saprospiraceae bacterium
TCTGCATCCAACCTATTTTAAAGCGGGACAGGTCATTTCATACTTGAAACGGTATTACATTGAAGCGGGTTAACATTGAATCCCAAGGTCGTAAAGATATGACGCAAATCATCTGGAACGGACGAGCTTTTCCGGCCGATCAGCCGCTTTTGACCGGCGAAAACCGGGCGGCAGCCTACGGCGACGGGCTGTTTGAAACCCTTCGGGTAGTCCAAGGCCGAATCCCCCTCTGGCCGGCCCACTGGCAACGCCTCAACCTGGGAATGCGATACCTCCAACTGGAAGAACCTCCACATTGGACATCGGAACGCATTCAGCGAGAGATCCTGGATTCCTGTGCGCACCCCAATGCCCGCGTGCGCCTGAGTGTCCTTCGCCGGCCCGGTGGGCACTACTGGCCGGAATCAAACCTATGCGATCTCATGATCCTAATACAGGCCATGCCCGACCCTCGTTTTCACCACCATCCGACCGGTCTGCACATCGGCCTGTACGAGGGGGAACGCATTCCCCTGCAAAGCCGGCTGGCCAACCTGAAGACCTGCAATGCCTTGCCCTACGTTCTGGCGGGACTCTTCGGGCGCGAAAACGACTGGGATGAAGTACTCGTCCTCAATACGGCCGGGCGGGTAGCCGAAGCTTCCTACCACAACGTATTCGCCCTGATCGAAGGGGAGCTCATCACGCCGCCCCTTTCAGAAAGCCCAACGGCAGGAGTTATGCGCAAGACCATTCTCCGACTGGCTTCTGCATGGGATAAACCCGTTCGGGAAAGCCCCCTGAAGGTTGAAGCCATCCGTTCTGCCGACGAGATCTGGCTGACCAATGCGGTGCGGGGCATCCAGTGGGTGCGGCAATTTGAAGGCCAGACGTATACCGGCGAGCTGGCCCGGCAGATGACCGACCGCTTGAACGAACTGCTGTAGCCCTCTTATCTCCGTCCCTGACCCAAGAAGTCAATTCATTTTCAATTTTGTTAACAGGACGAGGTTGCTATCCTTATTTTTAACCGATGTTTTATGGTGTTAATATTTATATAAAACACAGTCTTCTGCTTTGGCTATCTGCTGCACGACCCTAATTTTCACCTCATCCAAACACCCTTAAAAACAGACACCATGACCTTCGCAAGCAATTTGACCAAGATGCTCGGTATGGCGTTTTTCGCGGGTCTCCTCCTTCCCTTCCTCACCACCGGCCAGCCCAGGGAGTCCTTCGGTTACTCCGTCCAATCGAGCCGAGTCGGTTCGGCGGCAGCCCCGTTCGTGATCGGATTGAATGCCGGTGCCGCCCTGCCAGTGGGTAACTACAATAGCGAAATCACCCAAACGGGACTGATCCTCAGCGGTAAAGCCGGTGCCCAGTTCAACCGCTGGATCGGCCTTTACTTCACCGGCGGTTTTGCCACCTTGAACAACGACGAAGCCGAGTTCAACCGAAGTGTCGGCGTAGAGGGCATACTCCTCTCCTCCGACATTACCAATGACAAGCATTTGTTCTTCATGCTGGGGCCCAGCATTGGCCTGCACGACCAGCGCTTTTCGATCTTCCTATACCCGCAGGTCGGTATTTTCAAGCAACTGCCGTTCAGCGTCTCCTCCGAGTTGACGGACTTCCAGCAGCGACTCCTGGTGGAAGCCAATTCCACCCAGGAAGCCGGACTGGGTTTTGGAGTAGACCTTCAGACCCGCTTCGGGATCAACGACTGGATCAGCCTGGGGCTGTCTGCCGGTTACCTCCAATCCACCTTTGATGCCGATATCGACTTTCTGATCCAGGACCTCAACACCCAGGACCGGCTTGAATACAGCAGCCAGGAAAATGTTAAAGTGCAGCTGCTGACCGTGCAGGGTGGCGTATTCTTCAACTTCGGCAATTGATCGGATTCGTACACTGGACATGCATCGATCTCGTCCGGTCATCCGCTGCGCCCTGGCTACTCCGGCCCGGTCGCAGCCTGGCGGACCGGAGCTCGCGTTTTAGTCCAGCACGTACAGATCGGCCGTACGGCGGAAGGCGGCTACCTGCTGCGCTACCCACCCTTCGTCGCGTTTCAATTCACCGGCCATAAGGCGGGCCACCTCTTCAGCCAGGCGCAGGCTTTCGCGAGCATCCAGAAAAAGGGCGCGGGTGCGCCTGGCCAGGAAGTCTTCCACCGTGCGGGCCATCTCCTGATGGACGGCCCAATGGAGCTGAGACCGGCGAATGCCCAGGGACGGACTGAGCAGGCCGCTCCAGGCGGGCTCTCGCGTTTCCAACTCCAGCAGATCGGCCTTTTCGGTGCCGTATACGGCCAGGGGGTCGGCCTGCAGGTCGGCATGAGGGTCATAACCGAAAATGTGCAGGTTATGGGTGATGCACTTCCGTTCGGACAGCCCTCCTACCCGTATCGCATGATCCACCGCATCCTCCCCCATTTTGCGGTAGGTGGTCCATTTACCGCCCACCACGGTGATCAAGCCCGCTTCGGACACCAACACTTTGTGTTGGCGAGATATTCCTTTGGTTGATCTGGTCGATGCTTGCGGACGGACGAGGGGCCGAAGACCGGCAAAGACGCTTTTCACATCCGCCCGGCCGGGATCCTTGGTGAGGTACTGAGCCGCCGTTTCCAGTATGAAATCCACTTCCCGTTCCTGAGCTTCGGGCTCCATGGAAGCCCGGTCGACAGCCGTATCGGTGGTGCCTACCACGATCTTCTTGTGCCAGGGCACAGCGAAGAGCACCCGGCCATCACTGGTCTGAGGTACCATGATGGCATACTGCTCGGGCAGGAAATCGCGGTCCAGCACAAGGTGTACCCCCTGGCTGGGCTGGATCATCTTCCGGGCATGGGGTTCATCCATCCGGATGACGGAATCCGCAAATACGCCGGTGGCGTTCACCACGGCACGGGCCCGAACAGCGTATGGTTGTCCGCTTTCGCAGTCCACTACTTCCACGCCGTTTACGACGCCCCTTTGATCTTTCGTGATCCCTCTTACCTGCATGTAATTGAGCACTACCCCGTTGTAGTGAGCGGCTGTACGCGCCAGGCTCAGAGCCATCCGGGCGTCGTCGAACTGGCCGTCGTAATAGATAACGCCCCCCGTCAGCCCCTGACGGTCGATGGTGGGCAGGTATTCGATGGTCTGGCTTTTGCTCAATCCCCTGGAAGCCCCGATGCCGAGCTTACCCGACATCAGATCGTACACCTTGAGGCCGATGCGATAAAAGGGGCCGTCCCACCACTCGTAGTTGGGGATCACAAATGCCTGATGCTTTACCAGGTGAGGAGCATTCTTGATCATGAGGCCCCGCTCTTTCAGCGCTTCCAGAACCAGGGCTACATCCCCTTTCTGCAAATACCGCAAACCTCCGTGTACCAATTTGGTGCTTCGGCTGGACGTGCCTTTGGCAAAGTCATACTGTTCGAGCAGCAGGGTGCTGTAGCCACGCGAGGCGGCATCTACGGCTGTGCCCAGTCCGGTAGCCCCACCCCCGATCACCAGAACATCCCAGGGTTCGGTCCGGTGCTCCAACCTTCGAAGCATTTGCATGCGATCCATGTAGACGGGTTTAATTTTTCGGACGCGACAGCGCAGCTATCCATCGGGCTGCCCCCAGCCTTTGCTCCGCTCGACGGCCCGGTGCCATTGATCCAACCGCCGGCCGGCCTCGTCGGCTGATAAAGCTGGCCGGAAGGTCTGCTCCACCGTCCAATGGGTCCGCAACTCATCCAGGTCCTGCCAATAGCCCACGGCGAGGCCGGCGAGGTAAGCGGCACCCAGAGCCGTTGTTTCCGTTATGTTCGGGCGCAGCAGCTTGTATCCGGACAGATCGGCCTGGGTTTGCATGAGCAGATCGTTTACCGCGGCCCCTCCATCCACGCGCAGTTCTTTGATCTTCAGCCCGGAATCCTTCTCCATGGTCTGCAATACATCTACACTTTGCAGGCAGATGGCCTCCAGGGCTGCCCGGGCAATATGGCCGGGCCGGGTATCGCGGTTCAGGCCAATAAGCAGGCCGGTGCTGTAGGGGTCCCAATGGGGAGCTCCAAGCCCTACAAAGCCCGGCACGAAGTACACGCCCCCGTGGTCTTCCACACTGCCGGCCAGCGCCTCAATATCCCGGGCTTCGCTAATGAATTGAAGATTGTCGCGAATCCACTGAACAATGGCCCCGCCAATAAAAATGCTCCCTTCCAGGGCGTATTGGACCTCGTTCCCGATCTGCCAGGCTACCGTACTCAAAAGCTTGTGCCGGCTGTTGATTATCCGGGTACCGGTATTCATCATGAGAAAGCACCCCGTGCCGTAAGTGTTCTTGACCAGACCGGTCTCTATGCACATCTGACCAAAAGTAGCCGCCTGCTGATCGCCGGCTATGCCGGCAATGGGAATTTCACCGCCAAAGTGTTCGGGAGCCGTCGATCCATACACCTCACTGCTCGAACGCACCTGGGGAAGAATAGCTGCCGGAATATCCAGGAGATCCAGTAATTCCTCGTCCCAGGCCAGCTTATGGATATTGAACAAGAGGGTGCGGCTTGCATTGCTCACATCGGTGGCGTGCACCCGGCCATGGGTAAGGTGCCAGAGCAGCCAGCTATCCACGGTACCAAAAGCCAACTCGCCCTTCTCTGCTTTCCGGCGGGCACCGGGGATTTCGTCCAGCAACCAACGAATTTTAGTACCCGAAAAATAGGCGTCCAGCAGCAGGCCGGTCCTCTGCCGGATCAGGGATTCGAAGCCGTCTGCCTTCAGCTGTTCACAGATTTGGGCAGTCCGGCGATCCTGCCAAACGATGGCGTTGTGGATGGGCCGGCCGCTTGCCCGGTCCCACAATAAAGTCGTTTCCCGCTGGTTGGCGATACCCAGGGCGGCAATGTCGCCGGCCTGCAGCTTCTGCTTTTGCAGGAGCTCCCGTGCGACCCGCCTCTGAACGGACCACAACTCCCCGGGTTGATGCTCTACCCAGCCGGGACGGGGATAGACCTGAGGAATCTCCTGTTGTACGGCATCGATCATCTGACCGTTCCGGTCGAACAACATAGCCCGTGCACTGGTCGTGCCGGCATCCAGGGAAACGATATAAGCAGACATGGATCGCGTTACTGGTGTGCCTCAAAATAAAATTTGTTGGCGGCACGCCCAAGGAGGGCGAAACGACAGGAAAGATTGAGCCGCTCATCTCTTCGCAAGCGGCTTCCTCGCCGGACGCCCTAACCAACTGAACTATAGCCACTATTTAAGTGCTTCGGTATGGCTAAGCGAAATTGACCGGCAGGCTCAATAAAAAAGCTGCTTGCATGACTACAAGCAGCTTCTTTCCATGGGTGGCTAACCGGACTTGAACCGGCGACCTCTGGAACCATCCCGCTTCC